>CBDUCU010000516.1:0-3292 GCA_965365725.1 uncultured bacterium
CTTCGATAACGGGAAGCTGCGTCAAACCCATCTCGCTCATTTTCGCCAGCACTTCGGAGACCTTTTCATCGGGCGCAACCGAGACCAGACCGCCCGCCGGCGCATGCTCGCCCTTGGTCGAGCTAATCAAACCGGCTGTCATCTTCTGCGGCTCAAGCAGACGCTTCTCCTTCAACCATTCGTCCGAATGATGCTTCGTCAGATAGTGCTCGCCCGTATCACAGACGATAAAGACGATGACCCCGTTTTCGTCGAGCGTGCGCGCAACCTTGAGCGCCGCCGCGCAAATCGTTCCGGTCGAGCCGCCGCAAAAGATGCCTTCATGACGACCGAGCTGGCGCGAAGTCTCAAAAGATTCACGGTCGGTGATATTAACTATCTCATCGACATACTTGATGTGACAGTTTTCTGGGATGACCTCTTGACCGATGCCTTCGACCAGGTAAGGCGTAACTTCCTGCGTGTGCCCCGTCTCTTTGTAAGTCTTAAAGACCGAGCCGTAAGGGTCTGCGCCGATAACGCGAATCTCAGAATTCTTCTCTTTCAAAAATCTTCCAGTCCCCGAAATCGTACCGCACGTTCCCATGCCCGAGACGAAATGTGTGATGCGGCCTTCGGTTGCCTCCCAGATTTCGGGGCCGGTCGTCCGGTAGTGTGCTTCGGGGTTCGCGGGGTGCGCGTATTGATTCGGATAAAAACTGTTGGGCGTTTCGCGCGCGATGCGCTGCGCGGTCGAGACGTAATGGTCGGGCGTGCCCGGCTTGGCAGCAACGGGTGTGATGACAACGTCTGCGCCGAGCGCTTTTAAGTAACGAACCTTCTCAACCGATGCTTTGTCGGTCATGACAAAGATGCACTTGTAGCCTTTGACGGCTGCGGCAAGAGCAAGACCGATGCCCGTATTGCCGGATGTCGCCTCGACGATTGTGCCGCCCTGTCTAAGCGTGCCTTCGCGTTCGGCGGCTTCGATCATCGCAATGCCGATGCGATCCTTGACCGAATAGCCGGGGTTGAGGCTCTCCATCTTGGCAAAGACCTGCGCCTTGATTCCTTGTGCGAGGTGGTTGAGCCGGACAAGCGGGGTGTTGCCGATGAGGCCGAGAACGTTCTCGTTAAATCTCATTGTCGAATCTCCAGATTATGACTCTTTGGTTGCGTTTGAGTGCGAAGATATTTATACAACGGAACGCCGCACGGCATCCACTGTGCATGAGTTTGGCATTTAGCAAACCGACGGCGCGAGCGTACAACCACGCGCTGCGTAATGTGGCGACGCACGGCAGATGAGAGGAGCTTGCGCCCCCGCTACGGATGATAGGCTTTTGTGTGTGAGATAAATTTACAGACCTGTGGTTTCGTCAACGTCCGCAGACAAGCCAATTGCGCGGCGCAAGCGCGCGTCAAAATCGACCGTCTCCCAATCATGCCAACGCATAAGCGCATCGTGATAATGTCGTGTGCGCTCGTGTACGAAATGGTCGAACAGCCAAACAGCCGCCGACTCTTTTTCTACATCAGCTTGTGACTTAACACGTTTTCTCTCGCCGTTTTCCGTGAGCCAATCGCCAAGCCCCTCGATCCATTCGTCGCAATCGTGCAGGTCGCCGAGCGCCTTCTGCATTTTGGCAACGTCGGCGGCCAGCTCTTTGAGATGCTCGCCGCGACATTGCGCGAACAGCTCAAGCGCATAACGCAGACGCTTGGCTGCAATCCGCGCTTTATGCAGACGCTCGACACGAAACGGACGATGAATGCTTGCACAACGCTCGCGCAGCTCAAGCCAAAGACGTTCGATAATCTCGCGTCCGACCGTCTCAAAGCTCGGCGCGCCCGAATCGCCGTCTTTCCTCTCCTTATTTTCTCGGCGTGCGCCCTTCAAAGCCTGTTCGAGCGCGGGCGCAAAGCTTGCGCGCAATTCCTCTATTCGTTCAGCGTCAAGCGCGCGTTCGAGCTTGATGCGCGCCTCGTCGCGGACGGCGTGCCGTTTGCGCGTAAAGTATTCAATGCCCGCGCGCACATCCTCCGGCGCTTCCGCACACAGTTTTTCAAGCTCGATAATTGCCACGTCGTTGTCGCGCACGCGACCAAGCACATCGGCCAGTTTCTTGAGCGCGTCGGACGCGTCGCCGAACTTCTTCATGTTCAGATACGGCGTGAAATCTCGAATCAAGCTGCGCAGACGGCGCGAGGCCACGCGCATGTCATGCACGCCTTCGACGCTATTGAGTCCCTCCACTCCGAGCGCCGTCTCGCGCTGTTCGAGCATCTCGCCTAACCGCGTCTCAAGCACGAGTTTGATCCCTGCGCGCGCCTCCGCAACGCAATCAAGTCCCTCGATCTCTTTTGCTTTAGCCATAGATAAATTTAGAGGATGGAGATTAGATAAAAGACACGCTGTTTTTAACTATCCTCTATTTCCTAGCCTCTCCGTTCCACTTCCAACTTGAGACCATAAACCTCTTCAAAGATTTCGCGTTTGTCTTCGGCCGAAGCGATCTCGCGCTCGCAGTCAGCTTCGCTCTCAATGAGTATGCGAAAGGTGGAATCTTCGCGCTCGAAGTCGAGTTTCTGGACGCGCCCTTCGTGCGTGCGGTCGAGAGCTTCAGCGAGACGTAGGATCGTGCTCAGACGATGAACCGTCTCGCGGTCGCGCAAAGAGAGCGCGGCAAAATCCGGGTGACGATCTTTGGGCGGCGCGCCGCGATGATAGCGCGCGATGTTGGCAATCACTTCGCGCTCGGATTCAGAGAAGCCCGTCAGCTCAGAGTTTTTGATGAGATAGAGCGTGTGTTTGTGGTGCTGATCGTGCGCGATGTGATAACCCGCATCATGCAGAAGCGCGGCGGCTGAAAGCAGAGTTCTTTGATGGCGCGTCAAGGCAAACTCGCTGGCGAGCGCGTCAAAGATCGACTCGGCAAGACGCGCTACCTGCTGCGCATGCGCCTCTTCATATCCGAAGCGACGACCGACGGCATACACGCCGCGCAGGCGCGGGTCTGACACGTCGGGCACGGGCGGTCGGGCTTCGGATTCCCAACCGCGCAGACGGTCGATGATCACGCCCTCGCGTAAAGCAAACTCGCACGTCCGCAGACAGTTGATTGAGAGCGCGCTCATCACGCCTTCGAGTATCTGCCCGCCCGCAACGATGATCTCCGCGCGCTGTTGGCTTACGCCCGGCACCGCGCGCCGCTCGCCCGTGCTCATCGCCGCCAGCCGCTCGAGCACGCGCGCGAGCGGCGCGAGCGCGAGCGCCGCGCCCGGCGCCTGCGCGCCCTGCCCAGACTTGCCC
>CBDUCU010000517.1:0-3284 GCA_965365725.1 uncultured bacterium
CGGCAATGTGCGACTCGACGCTCGGAAGCATGACAAGCGTTTGGCCTTCAGCGCCTTCATGCTCCCACACGCGACCAAAGCTCTTGATAAAATTTAGATCGACGCGCGAGCCAAGCCAGTTGTTAAATTCCTCCTGCAAAGACTCGGGCGCGCTCTCGCGCAACTCTTGAAGAATTGATGCAAGCGCCGCCGCCTGTTCCTCGTCGAGAGTTTCCAGACGCTCGCCAAAGCTTGGCTGCTCGCCAGCCTCTCGCGTGCGTCGCTCGACAAAATCCTTAAGCGCGCTCAAAGGAACATAGTCCGTCCACGTCGAATTGAGACGCGCGAGCAGGTCTGCTACGACCGTGCGCGGGCCTGCGAGCGCGGCAAGCGCACGCAAAGCATAAAAGCGCTGCCAGTAGAAATATTCGTTTGCGCTGCTGAGCAGTTGATCGACGATCTGCGGCGGCGCATCTGATTTCGCACACAGCGCTTCGAGCGCCATGCAGGCGACAGGGACGTTTGCGCCGCGCGAGTAGTTGAGCAAATCTTCCGGCGCATATCCTTCGAGCAGCGCCACGCCCTTTTTGAAATATTGATTGACGAGCAGGTCTGTCGGATATGCGCTCTGTTGAAAATAACTTTCCATCGCCGAAGCCAGCGAGAACACGTCCTGTTCGTCAACGGCTGGCTGCATCGTAAATGCCAGAGCCAGAGCGCGTTCATCTTCTAACTCAGATGCATTTAGGTCAGCGGCCTCCTCAACCGGAGACGACCCGGCCAGCGCGCCTTTCAATTCTTCAAGATGACGCGCGCTCTCGTCTAACTCGGTGCGCAGACGCTCAAGCTCGCGCAGGCCTTCGGTCAAACGCGCGACGACGACCGAATACCAGACCGCTCCAACGAGCAGCAGACACAAAACGACGAGTCCGAGGATGATCAATTCGGTCATAGATTGAAATTATAAAGCGCAGCTTTGGATCGCAGCTTTGGATAAGGGAACTGCCGCACGAAGTCAGAGCTTATAAGTCGTCGCTGCCATAACGATGATGAGTGCAATGCCGACGTAGGCTTGCGGCTCGTTGACGGCGACGGCTGCGAGCACGCCAAAGACGACGAGAAGCGCGTTTGCAGTGTGACACAGCGCGCGCACCACCTTGTCGCTCTTTGCACTGCGCGCGCGGGCGATGTTGAGAAAGCCCGCAAAGATCATGGCTAGTCCTGAACCCGCGAACCAAACGGCTCGCTGCGTCAGCGCAGTTGCAAACGTGAAAGTAAAGAGCGTGTGAACAACGCCCAGCGCGACGAAGAGAACGGCGCTTGCAGCATGGAGTTTTTTTGTAAGCCCTTGTGCCATTTTCTCCGACGCAAGCACCTGCTACTTTTCGCCGCGCACGGCCTTGTGTTGCTTGACGAACTCTTTGACCGCCGTCTCAGGGCTCACGTCGTCGTCTTTCGTCCGCCAGACCAGCGCAGGCTCCGTGCGTCCCGGCCCGCGATTGAGAAAGACAAACATCTCGCCGTAGATAAAAGGCTCGTCCTTTGAAAACGAGCGCATCTGTTTGACGACCTTATAGACGATAATCAGCTCCGCCTCGTCAATCGTCTCGACCATCGAGAGGGCGCGCGTCTCGCCGGCATACTTGTCGAGCCGTTTGGCGACGAGGTCGTAGGCGTACTCGTGTTGTCGCTGCATGCGCGGCGGGTCGCCGAAAAGTTCTCCCATCACCGAATGGACGGGGCCGCGCGTGTCAACGGCAAACATGCGGCTGACGACAAGAAGCGTGCGGCGCGCATCGCGCATCTCGGAGACCGCAGCGCGCAGGATGCCTTGCTCGTCTTCGCGCTGCTGCGCTTGCGACGCGACGGCGAAGAGAAGTAGCAGGACGATGAAGGTCTGACAGGCTCTCTGCATCGAAAAGGAAATTCCCCTTAAGCGGACGGGCTGACTTTTCAATTCAGCCGTGTTTGCTTTTTGCGGGCGCTAAAGATTATACGCCAAAAGCAAGAACATTTAACCACTGCAGACTAGAGAGACACAGTTCAAGACGACAACTGCGTCTGCAGTAGTCAGCCACCTTTTTCACGCATCAGATATCCAAAGTCTTACGCGCGTGCGGCACGCCGCGCCTCTGGTCTATAATCTTCTTTTGCAATCAAATGAAAACGCATTAGTAAGGAGTCTGGAATCATAATGAGTTCTGCCAATGAACCGACGGAGAAGCGCCCCGAGCGTCTCAAATTCGAGGGGCGCACGCTTTACCTGACTGAAGACACATCACTCATCCGCCGCCAGCTTGAAGGCGGCGAGCATCTTGAGTATGACCCCACCCGCGCTTTGATGAACAACATCTCGACCGACGAGATCACGCCCGGCTGGGTCTGTTTCTATTATGACGAAACTCTGGGCGAGTATGTCTATGTCGGGATGCGCGAGGGCGCGGTTAAAAAAGATGAAGTGAAAAACGGCGGGTTCGCCGTTGTCGTCTCCGGTCTCTCGAAAGGGTGCGGCTCGTCGCGCGAAACCGCTCCGTTTGCCGAAAAATCCGCCGGCATCCAGCTCGTCATCGCGCGTACAATCGAAAAAATTTACGGGCAGAACTGCCAGAACATCGGCCTGCTGACCTCGACTGATTTCGGCTTGATCGAGCGCATCAAGCGCGGCGAAGAGATTCCTTTGGAAGAGTTCACGCGCGGACTCGACCCCATCTCTAAACAGATTGTCGAATACGGCGGACTCTTCAACTACAACAAAGCGCGTCTCGGCGGAAGCGTCTCGCCTCCGCGTCTGGAAACAGAGAAGCGCCCGATGAACATCGTCGAAAAGATCATCGCGCGCCATGCGTTTGTGCAGGCCGGCGAGATCGGAGTCGAATCTGTAAAGCCCGGCGACGCGCTCTTTGCCGTCGCGGATGTGAGATTTTCGCACGAGTACGTCACGCCGATGGCCGAGAGCCTTTTCAAACAGGCTTTGGGCCGTGAAGCGCGCGTCACCGAGCCCGAATCGGTCTATGCCTTCCGCGATCATCTAACCTTTTTGGGTCGCGTGATGAGCGACGACAAAAAGAAGATGGGGCTGCTTGAGCGCGCCGACGGATTGGCCGTGACGCAGGAGAATTTCACAGAAGAGCAGGGCATACGCCTCTACGGCGGGACTGAGGAGCGCGGCTCGGAAGCCATCTGTCACAACGCTGTGGTCGAAGACATCGCGCTTCCCGGTCAGCTTGTTATCGGGACGGATTCGCATACATGTATGGCGGGCGTGCTCGGCTGCTTTGCCTTCGGCGTTGGCTCGACCGATATGG
>CBDUCU010000518.1:0-3267 GCA_965365725.1 uncultured bacterium
GCAGCGCGTGATGATCCCGTTGCGCGCATCGAGGTCGGGGACGATTGTGCGGACGGTGCGCCCCAAGTCTTCGCGCAGAGATTCGTAAGCGCCGAAGAAGAAGAGTTTATCTTTAAGGACTGGGCCGCCGATTGAGCCGCCAAACTGGTTGCGACGAAATTCAGGTTTGCGCGCGCCGTCGAAAAAATTGCGCGCGTCTAAATTGTCGTTGCGGTGAAACTCGTAGAGCGAGCCGTGAAATTCGTTCGAGCCTGATTTGGTCACGGCGTTGATCTGCCCGCCAAAATTGCGCCCGAATTCGGCGCTGTAGGAATTCGTCTCGACGCGAAACTCACGGATGCTTTCGATGCCGAGCGAAGTTCCGGCGGCGCTTCCCGCAGGGCCGTTTGTGATGTCGTTTTGCGGCGTGCCGTCGAGCAGATAGACGTTCGAGCGCGGGTCTTGACCGTTGATGCTTGTGCCCAATCCGTGTGCGACGACAGAGCCGCCGTCGCGGTGCGGAAAGGCGACCACGCCGGGTTGGAGCAGCGCAAGGTCTGTGTAGTTGCGACCGTTGAGGGGAAGCTCGCGGATGGCGCGCTCGCCCACGAGATATGAAAGCTCCTGCGTCTGCGTGTTGACGAGCGCTGTCTCGTCCGTCACGGTGACCTCTTCCGAAAGGCTTGTCACTTCCAACTGAATGTTAAGCGTCGCCGTCTCGTTGACCGTCAAGTTGATGCGGTCGGCGATGTAGTGCTTAAAGCCTTCTTTGTCGGCGCGCACCGCATAAGGCCCGACCGAAAGAGCGGGGAATGTGAACCGCCCTTCCGCATCGCTTATGGTCTCGCGCGTCAAACCTGTCTCAAGGCTTTTAGCCTGGACTTTGACGGCTGAAACGACCGAGCCTTGCGCGTCGCGCACCTCGCCCGTGAGCGTGCTCATAGTTTGCGCGCTGGTGAAAATGGAGAAGAGAAGCGTAAGACAAAGAGCGAGAAACGTTTTTGATAAAAGATGAGTACGCAACACTAGGGGTAAAGCCTTTCGTCCGTGAACTTGTTTATTTAGAAGCCCGGTGTTCGGGCGCAAATACTAATACCGATAATTGTACCAGCCGGTTTCAGAGATTTCGCGCGGGCGCACGCGCGTTTTACAAACATTTGACAGCTTGCGCCGCACCTTTTACAGCGCGTTTACAACAACTGCGCGAGTTTCCGCCATAATGCGCGCGTGTGTTTGGACTATGAATCACAACGGGTGCTAACTTCTGTCTTCAATAGACGGCTTAATTGAATCTTTTCACGCGCGCTGTCGTAAACAACTTCGCAACCATCGGCCACACAAATTTTCAAGCGAGAATCATACAGGAGAGATTAAGATGAAGTCGAAATCCCCCATCGCGCTCATTCTGCTACTACTGCTTTCGACCGTTTCTTACGCGCAGACGCATCGCGGCTCGGTTCGCGGCACAATCACAGACCCGAACGGCGCGGTCGTGCCCGGCGTTGAAGTGAAGATTGTTAATGAGCGAACGAATGAGATGCGAACCATCACAACCAACGACGAAGGGTTCTATGCAGTCTCTTCGCTAGAGCCGGGCGAATATCGCTTGGAGGTTGCCGGGGTGGGGTTTAATAAGTCGTCGCAACGGTTTGTACTCCAGGTTAATCAGGAGCTTCGTCAAGACATTGCACTTAGCGTCGGCAACGTTACCGAGATTATTGACGAGAACTTTGGCGTTGATTTTCTGCAAGTCGAGAGAGAGTCGGCAGCAATTCGCACCGTCATCGAAAACAGAAAGATCGAAAACCTTCCGCTCGACGGGCGCAACTTTTTCGAGTTGAGTCTGCTTGTGCCCGGCGCTGTTCCGTCTGCGCCCGGCTCGGCTGGCTCGGCTCGCGGCGATTTCTCCTTTAGCGTCAACGGCGCGCGCGAGGATGCAAATAATTTCCTGCTCGACGGCGTTTATAATCTCGACCCGAAATTGAACACCTTCGGCGTGCGCCCGCCCGTCGATGCGATACGCGAATTTGAAATGGCGACCTCGACCTACGACGCTTCGTTTGGTCGCAATCCCGGCGCGCAGGTCAACGTCGTGACCAAATCAGGCTCAAACGAGTTTCACGGCTCGCTCTATGAGTTTCATCGCAACGCACGACTCGATGCGCGCAACTACTTTGCGCCCGCAGGCGAAGCCAAACCCAAATACATTCGCAATCAATTCGGCGGCTCGCTCGGCGGCCCCGTCAATCGCAACCGTACCTGGTTTTTTGCCGACTACGAAGGCACGCGCTCGCGCGAAGGCATCACGCGCGTGACAAACGTTCCGACGCTGGCCGAGCGCAACGGCGATTTCTCGCAGAGTCTCTTTGGTGTTCCGCGTAATCCGTTTACCGGACAATCCTTTGAAGGCGGTCGTATCCCCGACGCGTTTATTAGCCCGGTGGGGCGAAACATCGCCGCGCTCTACCCTCTGCCGAATCGCAACGTACCGTTTCAAAACTTCGTCTCTTCGCCCACGCAGCGCGACGATCAAGACAGCTTCGACGTTCGGGTTGACCATCAGCTTACCGATACGTCTCAGTTTGTCGCACGCTACAGCTTCGGCGACCGCAAACTTTTTGAGCCATTCACCGGATCAAACTTTTCGCTCGTTCCCGGCTTTGGCGACGACGTGCGCCGTCGCAGCCAGAACGCAATGTTAGGGCTGACGCATGTCTTTACCGCAAACTTCGTCAACGACGTGCGCTTCGCCTTTAGCCGCGTCGCCGCGTCAGTCACGCAAGAAGCAAGCGTCGTCAACAACGAAGTTGGCCTGCCAAATCTTTCATCGAATCCGCGAGACCGAGGGCTTTCGTTTATCACGGTGACGGGTTTCTCTGCTCTGGGTGACGAAGGCAACAACCCGCAAAATAGCGTCACGAACGTCTATCAGATTCTCAATACCGCCAACTACGTCAGCGGCAATCATCTCTGGAAGTTCGGCGGCGACGTGCGCATCTCGCAGCAGAACGCCTTCCGCGATGTTGAATCGCGCGGGCGCATACAGTTTTCGCCATTCGGGCAGATTACCGGCAATGCGCTTGCAGACCTTCTCCTGGGCTTTCCTTTTCTGACGAGCGGCGCGCGCGTCGATAACGCGCAACACCTTCGCACAGAAAGCTACAACCTTTTTGTGAGCGACCAGTTCCGCGTCACGCCGCGCCTCACGCTCGATCTCGGTCTGCGCTACGAATACAACTCGCCCGCCGTCGATGCCGAAGACAGAACCAATCTCTACAACATAGCGAC
>CBDUCU010000519.1:0-3257 GCA_965365725.1 uncultured bacterium
CCAGACGTTCGTGCTCAATATTGCCTGCGGCGGCGACGACAAGGTTGCGCGGCGCGTAGGCATGCGCGTGGAAGCGCGCCGTATGTTCGCGGTCGAAAGTCGAGACGGTGGCGGCAGTGCCTTCGATTGGACGGCCCAAAGAATGGTCGGGAAAGTAGGCCGCTGTGAAAAGCTCCGCGAGAAGCTCGTCGGGCGTATCTTCGACCATTTTCATCTCTTCGATAATGACCTTCTGCTCGCGCCGCAAATCCTCTTCGTCAAAGCGCGGACTTCGGATCATATCGGCCAGAAGGTCGAAGGCTTGCGGGACGGCGCGGTCAACAACCTTTAGCGCAAAGCCGGTCAATTCGTGCGTCGTGTAGGCATCAAAATGTCCGCCAAGACGGTCTGATTCGACGGCAATATCGAGCGCCGTGCGGCGCATTGTCCCTTTGAAAACGGCGTGCTCGATAAAATGGCAGATGCCGTTCATCGACGCGCTTTCGTGGCGCGAGCCGCGCCGCACCCAGATGCCGACGGTGGCCGAGCGCAGAGAGGGCATCTGTTCGGTGACGATGGTCAGGCCGTTGCGGAATTTTGTCGCGCGTACAGCTTCAGTCATTAGTGTCGATTGAAGTGAATCTGATGAAAAACGGGTCGGAATCAAATGTTTTTGCAGCACTCGAAATCGTAACATGCCGTCGAAGCGCGGGCAAACCCACCCCCTCGCGCAGCGCATCATAGCGGCAACCGTTACGGAAAGTAGAAATGCAGTTTGAGCCGGCGCTACGGCTTGACACCCTTTAAGAGATTGGCGGAAAATGCCCTCAACTTACGCTGGAAGCGTTTTGGACACACGTCTCCCGTGTTATTCGTCGAGCGCCTAAGCCGTTCAAGACCAAGGGGACTTTTTAAGACCTCGCCTGCGAACTTACGTCCGTTGGGCACAGTAAAAAAATGTGTGGTCTTAGGGCGCTGCCGCCTTTTGTCTTGTGCGGCACGGCCCGCCGGGAGGTTTCCTAAAGAGATGAGAACATCCTATACGCGCATCAGCCTGCTGCTGTTTGCGGTCGCCGCCGTTTGCAGCCAGACGCTGCCCGCCGCCGAAACACACGCGTCCGTTGTGCAGCGACGCTCTTACGGCACGGTCACGGGAATGGTACGCGACAGTCGCGGCCAACCGCTCGCGGGCGCGCTGATCAGTTTGCTGCGCGAAGGCGCGGACAAGGCTGTCAGAGAAGTGCGTAGCGCTGCCGATGGGACTTTTACAGCGCGAGTTCTGCCCGGACGCTACGATCTGCGCGCTGTGGCCGACGGCTTTAGTCCTGCCTCATTTTCAGCCGTCAACATTCGCGCTTCCGAAGAGCTTGTTTATCGTTTCAACCTCGAACCCACAGGGCAAGGTCGCACCTCGCCCGAACGTCGCGCCGACCGCGACGACCCGAAATTCAAAATCCGCAGCACCTTCCGCCGTCGTTCAATCTTTAACGCAAACGAAAAGACGGGCGATGCGGTCGAGGTCGCAAATGTAGAGACGTATGAGAACGTCGCTGCTGAGAATATCGCGGAAGAGGGCGAGCCGGAGCTAAATGTCGAGCGTGCGTTTTCGCGTCGTCCTCATGGCGTTGTCGAAACTTTCTACGGGTTCTCGCCTAACTCCGGTGCTTTGGGCGGACTCAATTTCGCAATCAACGCTCCTGTCAACAGCGATCTTGATTTGATCTTCGCAGGGCAACTTGGCGCGCTTGACCGTTTTGAAACCACCGCGCGGCTTCGGCTGCACGAACGCCACCGCGTGAGCGCCAGCTTGGGCGGCGCGCGTTTGCCTCTGCGCTCAAAGGCCGCAAAGTTTTTAGATAAAGCCGAGGCGCTCGAACAATTCTCGGTGCGTGCCATTGACGAATGGGTCGTCAGAGACGGTGTGGTGGTCGTCATTGGCCTCGACTATTCTCGATTCCTCGGCGCGGGCGGCGACGATTCATTTAGCCCCCGCATCGGTTTTCAATTTGATGCCGGTGCGCGCACGCGCCTTCGCGCGGCTTACGCGCCCGGCGTTGATTCCAGTACGCGTGCCGAGAGTGTGACGGTTGGTGAAGACGCGCCCGCGCTTTTTAGAGAGATGACGGGAGAGACGGTGGCCGTCGTTGACGGTCGCGCCGTGACCGCGCGTAGCCGCCGTCTTGAGTTCGGCATCGAGCGCGTCATCGACGATGCTTCGAGCGTCGAGGCGACTGTTTTCTTCGACACGGTTGACGGGCGCGGCGTAGGACTTTTGACAGGGCCGCTCAATGCTTTTGCGACGGAGAACGGCGCGTCGATGATCGACGTTGCCAATCAACAGGGCGGTGCGCGCGGGCTTCGCGTCGTCTATACGCGTCGCATCAGCGAACGCCTCAAAGCATCAGCCGGTTATGCCTACGGGCGTGGCCAGCAGCTTTCAGTCGAAGGCGCAATCGACCCGGAGAGCCTTTTTCAAGATGCGACCTTTCAGACCGCCGCCGCGCAGGTTGATGCAAACGTGCTTGACGGAACACGCGTCCGCACCGTTTTGCGCTTTTCACCGAAGGCCGCCGTCTTTGCCATCGATCCGTTTGCAGGCCGTTTGGCCGTCTATGATCCTTCTCTAAGCATCCTTGTCACGCAGGAGCTGCCAAACTTCGGTCTGCCGGTTCGCGCCGAAGCCATACTCGACGCGCGCAATCTTCTCGATGCCATGTCGAGCGTCGAAGATGGCGAAATGTCTGTCTCCGTCAATCAGCTCCGGCGGATGGTGAGAGGCGGCATCTCGCTCAGATTCTAAACGGTCGAATGTGTCTCATCCGACTTCGGTGAGACAGGCAGTCAGGGTGTTAAATTCCCCGCGCGGTCGAGCGATTCGGCACGGCGCGGGGATTCGTCTAAGTGGGCCGCATTTTCTACAAAATTTCGGAAGGAAATACGAAAACCTGAATACCTGCAATAACGCCTGAAGTCTGCCTGCGGGCGTATTCAAATAGAGGCAGGAGCGGCTTAAGCGCGCCTTGCACAGACGGTTCAAGCCGCGCTCTTATCTGCAAAGTAAGATGAGCGGGACAAGCGTGCCGCACAAGAATGATGCTGGAATAAGGCTTGCCTCGTATCTTTAGTTTAATTAGGGGCTTGGGTGGCTGCGCGCGGGTTTCTTTGGTGTGTTGGTGTTGGGTCGCGGATTTGAGTAACTGATGAAAGACTCTGTGCTGACAATGCGGGCGTGGGTGCTGTTGATTGGGTCATAGCGCCAGAAAGGCTGTCCTGGAATT
>CBDUCU010000520.1:0-3254 GCA_965365725.1 uncultured bacterium
GACTTCCGCAAGCGAGCGCGCATCGAGTAAATCAGCTTCGAGCGCAAGATGCGTGAGATGTGCAGCGCGATGCAGCTCGCGCAGATGTGCGCCCGCCCCGCCAAAGGCCAGAGGGCTTGCCGCATCGCGCTCGGAGCTGACCGTCATTACGCGGTCATACGCCGAGCGCCGCGCGCGTTCGCGCCAGCCGCGCCGTCCGAACACAGACGCATAACCAAAGACGGGTTTTTGCACGCGCCACTGCGCGCCCGTCTGTTTATAAGCGGGCAGCCGGTCGAAATAATGCTCGAAAAGAGAGAGCAGAGACTTGTCGGCCTGCGAATCAACCGCGTCGTAAAAAAAGAGACGCGTGAAGAGTGCATCTGTGCGCGCGCCATCTGCCGTGTGTCCGCCCCAGACCAGTTGTCTGTGATTGCTTGCGTCTTCAGTGCTGACCAGAATCTCGCAGACCTTCGGGTCAAACGCGTCTGCGTCATGAACAAAACCTGCGGCCCGCGTTCCGACCGTCGGGCAGACGTGCGAAGGCGCGCGCCCGTTGTCTAATTGCCGCGCGACGCACGAATCCGCGCCCGTCGCATCGATAAAGACGCGTGCTGTAAAGAGACGTTGCCGCCCGCGCGCATCCATCGTCTCCACCGTCACGCGGTGCGGCTCGACGTAGGCGCGGACAAAACGCAAGCCGCCAATCATCGCGCAACCTTCGGGGCCGCGCTCTGTGAGCTTGACTGCTGCAAGCTTGAGAAGACGGGTCGCATCGAGCATGGCATCCTGCACGCCGCTTACGCCGAGCGGTTCGGCCTTAACGCGCGAAGCGGCATCATAAAACTTCACGCGCCCGGCGCTAAAGCGCGCCACGACCGCCCCCGAAATCTCTTCTTTTGTAAAAAGCCCGGCGCGCTCCAGCTCGATTAAATCTTCACCCGACACATTCCAATCGCGCTCGGCGCATCCCGCCGCCACCTCGCCCTCGTCAAAGACCATCACGCGACGTTGGTAACGCGCGGCCAAAAGCGCGGCGTGCAACAACCCCGTCGTAGCGCCCGCATAGATGGCTTCAAACTCGCCTTCAATCTCTGCTCCGGCAGGCGGCGCACCGCGCATTATGACCTCGCGCGAAGCTGTCGCGCCGCCAACCGTCTCCGCCGAAGCGCGCCAGTTCTTTTCCATCTCCCAGATGCGCCGCAACCAGCGCTCTCGGTCAGGAAGCGCGCCGAAGCTTGCGACCGTGAGCGGGTAGTTTTTGCGGAAGTGTGCGAGATCGGGTGCGCACTCGGTATTGCGCGCCGTCGCGGGTGATGTGGCTAAACGTGCTGCGCTCATAATGAACCTGCTTAAAAAGACGGCGCGACGCAGCAGGGAGATTTGCCTGCCCCGCGCACACAACAAAAACTACAACTTCAAATCAGATGGTTGACTTGTCCAGCGAGTGTAGCAGAGGAGAGAAAAGAGGTGAATCCTAAATCGTCAATCGATGGTAGGTCGCATCTAAGTTGGGCTTTTCTGTTTAACCTGCACGCATCCTCAATCACGTTTGACGATTCACGTTCTCCGTCTTGAAATAAGTCCGATGACGGCGACAAAAAGCGCCGCGCCGATGATCGACCAGACAATGGGGTACGTTTGGCCGCCGACCTGAACCGGAAAAGGCTCGGGCAGACCCATGCTGCGCGCCATCCAGAGTCCTAACAGCGCGCCAATAAAGCCGAGCGCGATGGAGACGAGACAGCCGCCGCGCGAAAACCCGCCGATGGCTTGTCCCAAAGCGCCGCATAACCCGGCGATGAGAAGCAAAACAAGTAGGTCAATGAGAGTCATCTTAAACAACCTCTTTTGCGCGCCGAATGTTGGAAGCGCCGCGAGTTGTAGCAGACAAGTAATGAGAAGATTTCCCGCGTCTCTTCCAACTTGTTCACGCGCCCACAAATCAGATGAAAATAAGGCTTTCAAATTCCTTTCCGGCTCAATATAATCAAAACGGCTGGAGATGAAAAAAGCTCTCCTTTTCGGTCACGCTCACGCCCCACGCCCGCACGGTCAAACGTCAGCTCGCAAAGCCCTTGAAATCTGAGTTTGCGGAGACAGAAAAGTTTTCCGCGAGCCGCCCGTTTAAGAGCTTTCGAGCGAGCAACTGAGCGGTCGCACACCTCATCTTAAGCTGGCACGCCGGGACGACACTTTAAGGCGCGCGGTTGGCCGGTCGCAGTTACTCCCTCTAACAAACAAGACCCGATTTTCTTTTAGGAGAAGTATAAGCAATGCGTAAGTTTTTACTCGCCGCCATCGTCCTCCTCTCTTTTACCTTGACTGCACTCGCGCAGCAGCAGCAGAGCGCAAACGAAATCCCCAATATGGGCCGCGCGCCGCGCGAGCCAAACGGCATCGGTCGCCTCGACCTGCGCGTCGTTGATGAACAGGGCAATCCGGTCAAAGGCGTTCGCGCCGACCTCGAATCAAGGCGCACAGACGGCTTCTTTTGTGAGTCATGGAACTGGACGGACGCGCGCGGAGTCTCCGTGCTTCCGCCGCTCCATATGGGTCGCCTTAGGCTGACGCTGAAGGCCAAAGGCTTTGAGACGCAGAAGATTGAGATTGACCCGAGCAGGCTCGACGAACCCGTCCGCATCACGCTTCTTAGAAAGTAAATAAAAAGGCAAAAGTAGAAAGGTAAAAGGCAAAAGTGAGAAGGCCGTCTGAGCCTCTTCACTTTTGCCTTTTACCTTTCTACTTTTGCCTTTCGCTCTGTCTCCATTCGCGCACGACTTCATCGACGGCACGCTTCTTTTCATCGACTTCGACGTTGAGACGACGCATCTCTTCGGTCGTGATTGCTCCGGCAAGCTGCGAGAGGGCTTCACGGGCGGGAGCGAATTTTTCAAGCGCGGCGCGTCGAAAGATAAAGACCGCTTCGTAGGGCGGAAAATAGCGGCGGTCGTCTTCGAGTTGGACGAGATCGAGCGTTTGCACGAGTCCGTCGGTCGAGTTGCCTGCAATGATATCCACCTCGCCCGTGGCGAGCGCGCGATAAGTGAGCGATAAGTCCATCTCGCGCGGACGCGCGCGAAAGCTGAGGTTATAGGCGCGCGCAAACCCTTCGTAGCCGTCGGCGCGCGACATAAAATCCTGACCAAAGCCTGCGCGCCACCCGGCGGCGTGCGGCAGCGCGTCGGAGACTGTGCGCAGGTTGAGGCGGCGCGCGTCGGCTGCGCGCACAAGTACGGCGAATGTGTTTTCAAATCCGAGCGGCGGGCCAAGTT
>CBDUCU010000521.1:0-3246 GCA_965365725.1 uncultured bacterium
AAACGTCTTCCGCGCGGCGGCGGCAAGTGCATGTCGTCGGTCTCAAAGTTGAACTCGATTGTGACGTACTGCGAGACGTCGCGCCCCTCTGTGCGCGCAGGCTTAAACTCAATCTGGCAGGCCGCATCAATCGCCTTCTTCGTCAAACCATCGGGCAGGCCCCTCAGCACTTTGACTTCCGTGACCTTACCGGTCGAATGAAGCGTGACGCGCAGGGCGACAAGACCAAACGTGCCGTAGCTGCGCGCCTCTTCGGTGTAAGCGGGTTCGGGGACGTGCATGATGGCGGCTTTTGTCTCGACTTCATTGCTGCGAAAAATCTGTTCGCTCTGTTGGGCAGCGCCATTTGTCGCCGGCTGCATATCTGTAGCAACTGTCTTTGTCTCGCTTGAGACGCATTTAACGACCGAGCCGACGGCTGGATTGTCAGGGCCGGAAACTTCTGGCGACACGGGCGGCACAGGCAGCGGGACGGCAATCTCGCTCGACGTGCCGACGCGCCTGCCTGCCTGCGCGTTTGCTTCGACGAGGCAAAGACAGATGAGGAGAGAGAAAAAAGAGATGCGTGCGAGGATTTTCATCATTGGTAAAACTCCATCGGCCTGGTAAGGCTAGGGCGTAATGTTAGCGGGCGCGCACCCTTTCTGACAAACGTCGAGGGGCGGATGAAAAGCTCGTCTTTCAAACTTTTTTTCGGGCGGGACGGATATGCTCTTTGAGGAATAAATTATCTGTTTCTTCGAGAGAGGAATTCAGTTGGTGGCAGAGCTATTTCCAGAAAACTTTGTAATAAAAGTATGCCGCTTGGCCGATGCCAAGCAGGAAGCCAATCAGAAGACCAAACAGCTCGATAGTCCACAGGTGTTGTTTGGCGACAGAGAGCACAAGGTCTTCTAGTTTAGGGAGCGGATAGGTCGAGACCTTTTGGCGGACGACCTCGCCGATGTCAAATTCGGCGATGGCCGCAGGCAGTCGCTCGCGCGCAGCCGTCGTGATGCGCTCGGTGAGGGCTGCGGCGGCGCTCTCCACTTTCTCGCGCGCGATGTGATCGGAGATGCGACCGATGGGCGCGGTCAAAAGTCGTTCGACCTGTGCGTTGAGAATCGAGTTGATGGTGCGTGCCGTCTCGTCGCTTGAAAGAACCTGGAAGAGCCCGCGCGCGAGAAAACTTTTGAGACGCTCGACTGAATCGGGGCTGGCGTGTTCGAGGATGGCGCGCAAAGAATGTGGGCGGATGCGGTGGAGCGCGTCGGTCGCATACGAAGAGACGGAAGCGGAGAGAGCGGGGCTGCGCGCGAGGTCGAGAATCCGCAACGAGATTTGGTCTTTGATAAGTTGCAGCTTGTCGGGCGCAATCTGGCCGACAAGCTCGCGCACGGGTTTGGCGAGCACCTGATCGATGGTCGAATTGAGAAACTCTTCGGCCTGCTGCTCAAAGGCTTCGCCCGCCAGATATTCCTGCACGCGGCGCGGCAGCGTTTTGTTGACAAGCTCGTCCACCTCGCCGTGAATGCGCTCGCGCGAGATAAAGATTTTTTTGAAGAAAGAGAGCTGTTGATAATAGTCGTCAACTTCGCGTTTGATGAGGCCGCCAATCTGCGTGCGCGTGCGCTTGTTCGTCGCAAGCTCGGTCAGGTGTTCGACAATGGGCGGAACCTGCTCATCGATTCTCTCTTTGATGACGGCGACCGACTCGGGCGTAAACATCTCTGCCAGCGTCGCATTGCTTGCGGCCAGCTCGTCGAGACGCGTGCCGACAAAATCGCGCACCTTTTGCTCAAAGCCGCGCTCGTTGACCACGCCGCGAAAACGCAGCTCGACGAAACCGAGAACATGATCGAAAGCGTCTTCGCCGACGACTTCTCCCAAACGGCGTGCAAGTATCTCGTCAACGCGACGGTCGATAAAACCGTTTAGGGCTTCGATTGTCTCCTCGTTTTTAAGCACGCTCGCAATATGGTCGGCCACGCGCAGCTGAAGCGCAGAGACCGCGTCAAGCACGGGAGCGCGAATGGCGCGCGGGATCGCATCGACAAACGACGGATAAGAGGTGTTCAAAATTTCCTGCGTGTAAGAGCCGACAAAGGATTCGACCTTGCGCTCGAAAAAGCCCGTCTCGAAAAGCGCATGGACGACCGTCTCTTGCGAGACAAGCTCGTTGCCGACGGCGTTGCCGATTGATTGTGCTAATCGCTCGCGGTGACGCGGGATCATGCCCTGCGGCCAAATGGTGAGACCAAAAATTTTGACGGGGCGATGAGGCCGAAACAGCATGCGGACGGCGAGCCACGCCGCAGCGTATCCATGAAAGGTGGCGACGGCGACGAGCATGAATAGCTCGAACCATTTGCTGCTGACGATCTCTCGTAGAACGTCGATGGCGAGTGCCTCTCTGGTGCGCGCCTGCGAATCTTCTTAAGACGAACTTTACTGCCGATGCTAAACGTTACGGGTGAAGCGCGTCAATAAGGCGCGTCCAGCACGCGCCACGCGCGCAAAGGTTCTCTCTCGGCTTTAACCCGCTTGACGGCCCTGTCGTTTCGCATATAAATTACTGACCGGTCAGTTAATTGTTTCCCACCTCGCGGAAAGAGATGCGGCACAATGCCGGCACGAAAACAGACGCAAGCTAATGAGGCGCGCTGGCGGCGGCGCAAGGACGACCGACCGGGCGAGATTATCAAAGCGGCGCTTGATTGTTTCGCCGAGCGCGGCTTTAACGCCACGCGTCTTGACGACGTTGCCGCTCGCGCCGGAGTCACAAAGGGCACGCTCTACCTCTATTTCCAGAGCAAAGAAGAACTCTTCAAGGCGTTAGTCCGCGAGGCGCTTGTGCCGAACATCGCGCACATCGAAGAGTTGACGCGACGTTCCGACGAGCCTGCGCCAAAGCTCCTCAAAAAGATCATCATGATGTGGCCCGACATCGCCGCCCAGACGCGCGTCGGAGTCATCCCGAAACTCGTCATCGCAGAAGTCGGGCGCTTTCCCGACCTCGCGCGCTTTTACCTGGACGAGGTCGTGCACAGAGGCTTTCGTCTTATCGGCGACCTCTTACGGCGCGGCATCAAAGAGGGCGACTTTCGGCGCGTCGATGTTGAGAGTGCGGTCTATTGCGTCATCGCGCCCGTGCTGCTCTCGCTGCTCTACAAACACACTTTGGAGCCGCATGCGGACAATGCGCTCGACGTGCGCGCTCTGTGCCGCACGCATGCCGATCTAATTTTGCGCGGTCTCGCTGCGACG
>CBDUCU010000522.1:0-3246 GCA_965365725.1 uncultured bacterium
GCGGTCGCCGGCGTGATCGCCGCACATGCGATGTTCGGACTGCCGCTGCTCCAGATCGGCCAAGTTCTCCTCTGGGTCAGCGTCGTCTTGAGCATTCTGAGCGGCGTGCAGTACTACCGCCTCTATCTGCAAAACACTGCGGAGCGCGGCGCGCGCGAGCAGGAGCGTCTGATCGCCTTCGACGCAAACACAGGAAAAGTTTTGTGGGAGCATCGCTTCAACGTCTATCTCTCGGACGTTCCGGCGCATCGCGTTGCGTGGGCCTCGCCCGTTGTTGATCGTGCGACGGGCAATATACACCTGCTCGGAAGCGGCGGCACACTTCTTTCGCTCTCGAAAGACGGAAAAGTTTTATGGGAGCGCTCGCTCGGCGAAGACTTCGGATTGCTGACGACGCACGGCGGGCGCACCGTCTCGCCTCTAATCGACGGCGACCTCGTCATCGTCAGTGGCGTAACGTTTCAATGGGGACAACACGGACGCGGCGCACACCGCTTCATGGCTTTTGACAAACGAACGGGCGACACCGTCTGGGTGAGCGCTCCCGGCGGAAGACCTTATGATACGACTTATGCCGCGCCGATCATCGTCTCGATCAACGGCACGCGGCTTCTCATTCAAGGCGGGTCGGACGGGCAGGTCTATGCTTTGAAGCCGCAGACGGGCGAGCCTGTCTGGAAGTATGAGATATCGAAGCGCGGCATCAATACGGGCGTGGTCGTACGCGACACGACCGCGTATCTGACGCACAGCGAAGAGAATCTGAGTTCGAGCGAGATGGGGATGCTGACGGCTGTGGATGCAACGGCCAAGGGCGACGTTAAACCCGAGCAGGTGAAGTTTACTGTGATGGGCTGGCAGGGCGGTTTCTCTTCGCCTGTGATTGACGGCGAGAGACTTTATCAGATTGACAACGGCGCTAACCTCGCAGCCTTTGACGCGACGACGGGCAAGCAACTCTGGCTGCAAAATCTCGGCACGATTCAAAAAGCCTCTCCCGTTCTGGCCGATGGAAAACTCTACGTCGGGACCGAGAACGGCAAGTTCTTTATCATCGAGCCGTCGGCGACGGGCGCGAAGATTTTAGACGAAGACCAGCTTGGCACAGAGCAGCAACCCGAAGCCGTTCTTGCTTCGGTCGCCGTCTCGCAAGGGCGCATCTTTCTCGTCACCGATGCGGCGCTCTATTGCATCGGCAAAAAACATTCAGGCGGGAGTGCGGCGAAACAGAAGCCAACAGCGCAGATCGTCGATTCCAATCTTAAAAGCGAGCCGTCGGCTGCGGTCGCACACGTGCAGGTCGTCCCAACCGAACTCATTCTCAAGCCCGGCGATAAAGTCAGTTTTCGCGCACGGCTGTTTGACGAGCGCGGGCGATTTATCCGCGAAGACAAAGCCGCATGGTCGCTCGATGGATTGAAGGGTGCGGTCAGCGAAGCGGGACAGTTTACTTCTGCGGGTGAAGAGGCGAAGGCCGGAGTAGTCAAAGCGAAGGTCGGCACGGTCGAAGGCGCGGCGCGCGTGCGCGTCATCCCGCCGCTTCCATGGTCTGAAAACTTCGACGCGATGGCCGCCGACGCTTTCCCCGCGCATTGGGTCAACACGGCGCTCAAATACAAAGTGCGCGACGTTGAAGGCAATAAGGTCTTTGTCAAGACGACCGAAGGCTCGTCTCTGTTGAGTCGAGCGCGCGCCTACTTCGGCCCATCAGATATGCACGACTTTACGGTTGAGGCAGACATCTACGCGACCGAGCGGCGCAGACAAGTGGGCGATGCCGGCGTCATCGCGCAGCGTTACGCGCTTGTGCTTTATGGCAACAGTCAGACTCTCAACATCGAACCCTGGCAGCCTGAGACCGAGCGCACCGTCAAGATTCCCTTCGAGTGGAAGAAGCAGACTTGGTATCGGATGAAGCTGTCGGTTGAGAACCTGCCTAATGGACATGTTCGCGCGCGCGGCAAGGTCTGGGCAGTCGGTCAAACCGAGCCTGAAACATGGATGATTGAGAAGATCGACACGATGCCCAACCGTCAGGGCGCGCCCGGCATCTTTGGAAACGCACTCGCAGAGATTTACTTCGACAATTTGAAAGTCTATCCGAACAAATAGCATGAATATGCAAAGCGACGACAAAAACGCTGGCGCGGCGCGCCCGCCTGAAGGCCCGACCCCGGAGCACATCTTTCATGTGCTGACTGCATACCAGCAGACGGCCGCTCTGAAGGCGGCCATCGAGCTTGATCTCTTTACGTCAATTGCCGAAGGCGCAGGCGATGCATCTTCGCTGGCCGCGAGCACGGGCGCGTCCGAGCGCGGCGTGAGAATTCTCTGCGATTATCTGACGGTCAATCAGTTTCTCGAAAAGCGCGACGGACGTTACCTGCTCACGCCCGAGACACAGCTTTTTCTCGTCCGAAGCTCTCCAGCATACATGGGCGGCATGGCCGAGTTTCTCGCGGGCAATCACCTGCGCGACGCTTTTCGCAGCTTTACCGAGAGCGTGCGAAAAGGCGGGACGACGATGTCGGAGCAGGGGTCGATGATGCCTGAGCATCCGATCTGGGAACAATTCGCGCGCGGGATGGCTGCTTTGCAGCGACAACCGGCAGAGTTTGTTGCGCAGACGATTGATGCGGCCGGGATGCAGACATGCAAGGTGTTGGACATTGCTGCAAGTCACGGCGTGTTCGGTCTGACCCTTGCGCGCCACAACCCGCGCGCTGAAGTCTATGCGGTTGACTGGCCGAACGTTCTACCGTTTGCGCGCGCAAACGCTGAGGCCGAAGGCTTGGCCGAACGCTTTCATGAAATTCCGGGCAGCGCCTTTGATGTTGACTTCGGCGAGGATTACGACGTGGTTCTTTTGATGAACTTCTTTCATCATTTCGACAAGCCGACGTGCGAGCGTCTGATGCGGAAAGTTTATAAGGCGCTTCGTGAAGGCGGGCGAGCCGTGACGCAGGAGTTTGTGCCCGATGAAGACCGCGTTTCGCCCCCGATGGCGGCTGCGTTCCCGCTCGTCATGCTCGGCACGACAGAAGCGGGCGACGCATATACCTTTTCCGAGTTTGAACGGATGTTTGCTAACGCCGGCTTCTCGCGCAGTGAGTTGCGAGAGGGGTTGCCGCCGAGTCGGTTTATTGTGTCGTATAAGTAGAGCGTGGTCGGTAGCTGTTAGAAGAAAGGTTGAGTTGAGAATGAATTTGATTATGAGAATGCGTCAAAAAGGTTTGATCTTTGCGG
>CBDUCU010000523.1:0-3245 GCA_965365725.1 uncultured bacterium
ATGATGCGCCGCATCCTCGTCGATCACGCGCGCGCGCACGCGGCCGAAAAACGCGGCGGCGAATTTCAGAAGCTCTCGCTTGATGAAAACATCGATGCTTCGGCAGGCGAGCGCGACATCAATCTCGTCTCCCTGGACGATGCGCTGAATCGTCTCGCCGAAATCGACCCGCAAAAGTCGAAGATCGTCGAGCTAAGGTTTTTTGGAGGCCTTTCGGTCGAAGAAACCGCCGAAGTGCTCGGCGTTTCCGCCCCGACGGTCAAGCGCCAATGGCGCATGGCTAAAGCGTGGCTCTACGGACAAGTGCAACAACAATAGTAGTGATGAGTGATGAGCGATGAGCGATGAGCGATGAGTCAAAGACAAGTTCTTACTCATCACACATCACACATCACACATCACTCATCACTTGTCTCTGCCAATGACCCCCGAACGCTGGAAGCAGGTTGAAGAGATTTTTCAGTCGGCGCTCGACATGGAGGCGGGCGAAGAGCGCGCGCGCTTTGTGGCCGAAGCCTGCACGGGCGACGATGATTTGCTCCGGCAGGTTGAGGCGTTGCTTGAGCAGTATGAAGAGGCAGGCGATTTTATCGAAGAGCCTGCGCTGGCCGCGCGTGCAATTCAGACAGACCCGAACGCGACCAACCCCGTCAGCTTTGCCGACTATGTTGACCCGGCGCTCGGTCGTCGCATCGGAGCGTATCGTTTGGTACGCGAGATCGGGCGGGGCGGAATGGGCGCGGTCTATTTGGCCGAGCGCGCGGATTCGGAGTTTCGCCGTCGCGTCGCCGTCAAGCTAATCAAGCGCGGGATGGACACGGACTTCATCCTGCGGCGTTTTCGCAACGAGCGCCAGATACTCGCCACGCTCGATCATTCCTACATTGCGCGTTTGTTGGACGGCGGGACGACCGAAGACGGATTGCCCTACTTCGTCATGGAGTATATCGAGGGGCTGCCGCTCTATCGCTTCTGCGACGAACGCAAGCTCACGATCAACGAACGGCTTCGTCTTTTCCGAAAGGTGTGCGATGCGGTTCATTACGCGCACCGCCAGCTCGTCATTCATCGAGACATCAAGCCTTCGAATATCCTCGTGACGCCGGAAGGCGTGCCGAAGCTTTTGGATTTCGGCATCGCAAAACTCCTCAACCCGGAGTTTGCGGGCGAGATCACGCTCGACCCGACGCAGACGGCGATGCGTCTGATGACTCCGGAATACGCAAGCCCTGAACAGGTGCAGGGCAAGCCCGTCACGCCCGCCACCGATGTTTACTCTCTGGGCGTTCTGCTCTACGAGCTTTTGACGGGCCATCGTCCTTACCACTTGCGCCAGCGCGCCCCGCATGAGGTGGCGCGCGTTATCTGCGAAGAGCAGCCCGCGCGTCCGAGCGAACGCATCGAAAGCCCCGACGATCTGCTGCCGGCGCACCCGCCGACGGGCGAGCATGCCACGCTCAGTTACCTTTACTGGAATCGCAACGCGACGGTCGATTCGCTTCGCTCTGAGCTTTCGGGCGACCTCGACCGCATCGTGATGAAGGCGCTTAGAAAAGAGGCTGCCGAACGATATCAATCGGCTGAAGAGCTGCGCGACGACATCACGCGCAGACTCGAAGGTCGTCCCGTTTTGGCTCCGCCAGCCATCCCGCCCGCGAGACCGCAGCGCGGCGTGCAAGCTGAGACCACTCCTGCTCTTGATGAAAGATCGCTTGCCATTCTGCCTCTGCGCATCATCGACGCGCGGCGCGACGGCGACACCGGAGACGACTATCTCGGCGTGGGTTTGGCCGACGCGCTGATCACGCGTCTCAGCTCTTTGCGTCGTTTTGCACTACGGCCCACGTCGAGCGTGCTCCGTTATCAGGGGCCGGACTCGGACGCGCTCAAGGCCGGGCGCGAGCTTGGCGTGGCCTTCGTACTCGAAGGTCGCATCCGTCGCTGGGGCGGACGCATCCGCGTCACTACGCAACTGCTCGACGTGCGCAACGGCTCGGCTGTCTGGGCCGGGCAGTTCGACGAAAAATATACGGACGTGCTCCAGCTTGAAGACGCTATCTCGTCGCAGGTGGCCGAAGCCCTCGTCCCACAGCTAACGGGCGGCGAGCGCGAGCGCCTGCAAAAGCGCGGCACGGAAAGCGCCGACGCTTACGAAGCATACTTGCGCGGTCGTTTTCACTGGAACACTTTTACCGAAGACGGATTTGCCAAGGCAATCGTCTGCTATCACCAAGCCATTGCGCACGATCCTTCTTATGCGGTGGCGTATGCGGGCATCGCCGAGTATTTCAACTGGCTCGGCATCTACGGCGTACTTCCCTTCCGTGAATGTTCGGCGGCAGCGAAAGAGGCCGCATCGAAGGCCGTCGAGCTAGACCCCGCACTGGCCGAAGCACATGCCGCGCTCGGGCTTGCTACTCTCACAAACGATTTCGACTGGCTGGGCGGCGAAGAACATCTTCTCTGCTCCATCGAGCTCAACCCAAATCTGGCGGCGGCGCATCTCTGGTATAGCCTGCAACTGACGATGGAGCGTCGCTTCGACGAGGCGCTCTCCGAAGGTCGCCGCGCCGAAGAACTCGACCCGCTCGCCGTCATCACGCGCTACAACCTTGCCTGGTCACTTTATCAGGCACGACGCTACGAGGAAGGAATCGCGCTCTGTCGTCGCGTGATTGAGACCGAGCCAAACAACGGCATGGTCTTTTACGCGATGAGCTTTATGCTGAGCCGCAGGGGCGAGCATACGGAGGCGATTGCGGCGGCGCGCAAATCCATCGAGCTCAACGGCGAGGCCGCACACACGCTTGCGCGTCTGGCCTGCGCTTTCGCCTCGGCGGGCCGAGTCGTTGAGACCGAAGAAGTTTTGCGACAGATGGACGATGTGGCGACGCACAGATACGTCTCGCCTTATCATCGCGCGCTCGTCTATAGCTGCTTGGGGCGACGCGAGCGCGCGCTTGAACTGCTCGAAGAAGCACACGTGCTCGGCGATGCATGGCTTGGCTGGATGGGCGTTGAGCCGCAGCTTGATGCGGTTCGCAATCACCCGCGCTTTAACGAGCTGCTGCGTCGCACAAACAACCCGACGACGCAACGCGAGCCAAATGCGCCCATGCCCGGCGCTGCACGCAGGTCGATTGCCGTACTGCCTTTGCGCGTCGTCAGCCACACGCCGACCGGCGCAACTGGCGACGATTATCTCGGCGTGGGGCTGACCGATGCGCTCATTACGCGTCTGTCGA
>CBDUCU010000524.1:0-3230 GCA_965365725.1 uncultured bacterium
TACGTTCTTTGCGCCTTCTTTGCATCCTTGCATTACTAAAGATGAATGAGTAACACAAACAAGGCTAAATCATCCGAGCGCGCGTCACCGCTTGCTGGCAATCAATGTTTGAAGCCAAAGTCGAGCGGCGTATCTTTGCCGACGACCGGCGTGGGCTTTTGCGTCTGTGCATCCTCACCATGCGAGTGAGCAGCGGGAAGCGCGATGGTAAATGTGCTGCCGCGCCCCGGCTCGGACTCTACGCTGACGCGCCCTTTGTGCGCCTCGACGATATGTTTGACGAGCGAGAGGCCTAGACCGCTTCCCTTCACGTCGTGCACCAGTCCGGTTGAGACGCGATAGAACTTTTCAAAAATCTTGCTTTGTTCCGCCGCCGGAATGCCGACTCCGTGATCTTCAACCGAGATGTGGATAAAACCATCCTTGTGCCGAACGCCGACGACGACTTCTTTAATCTCCGCCGACTCGGAATATTTGACGGCGTTGTCGAGCAGATTCATCAAGGCCTGCTCGATTGCATCGCGGTCAACAAGCGCGGGCGGAAGCGCCGTCGGCGACTCTCGAAACACCACGCGGAAATCGTTCTGTCTCAGACGCACGTCGCACGTTTTGATGACTTCGGCAATCAACTCTTCGACGCAGACGGGCTCGAACTTGTAAGTCTTGCGCCCCGACTCGATCTTCGAGAAGTCGAGGATGTTGTTGATTAGCTGCGTCAGACGGCGGCTCTCGGTCTCGATGTGGTCGCCATATTCTCGCATCTTTTCTGCGTCGCGCACCCGCCCCAATTTCATAAACTCGCCGAAGACGCGAATCGAAGAGAGCGGCGTGCGCAATTCGTGCGAGACGTTTGAGACAAAATCGGTCTTCATCTGCGACAGACGCATCTCGCGCGAGGCCGTGCGCAGGGCAAGATAGATTCCGCCGATCAGCACCCCCGTCATCAAGAGAGAGAGCGTCAGGTTAAACTTAAAATTCCAACGCGCCCATTCCTCAGGTGTCAGATGACGACTGCGGATGCTCAGCCGGTAATCGTAAAAGAACGGAATGCCGGTCGCCGCCTCGTCGTTTTGTCCCTGAACGGAATGCGTCGCATAGATGAGCGACTTGTTTGCGTCGTGAACGGTGACGACGACGTTGTCGCGCGCGTCGTTTGAGAAATAGGTGGGAAGCGTCTGCGCGATGACGCGCGGCAAAAGCGTTTCGCGAAAGAACTGCGTGTCGAGAATCATCCCGGCGATGCCGACGACGCGCGATTGCGGATCGGTAATCGGTTTGAAGATGACGCGGTTGTCGGGGTCGCGCAAATCCTCGCTGATCTTCATCGCTGCGACGGGCGTGCCGTCCGAATGAAGCACTCGATAGGGCGCGGCCACGACGCTTGCAGCGCGCAGTTCTGCCGGCGCGGGCGCAACAACCTGCGACTGATCGCGCGGATCGAAAAAGAGCGTGCGCGGCGCACCGTTTTCGCCGCCGTTAAACGAAACGATAAAGAGCCGCTTTGCGCCTTCGGTCTCGCATTTCCCGAAATGATATTTGACGCGGTCGAGGTTCTCGCCCGCAATCGTATAGGCCGGAACGTTCAAGACCTGTTCGGCGTTTGTGTGATAGAAGAATTTGACTTCCTTTGTCACGTCGCCCAGATAATTCTTCATCCACATCTTTTCGGCGACGCTCGAAGTCTTCTCCAATTTTTTGAGCGAGTTGTATTGCAGTGCAAGGATGCTGATGAGCGGGATGATGACCGCGACAAGCCCTACCCAAAGGATGTGTCTGCGAAAAAATGTGCGAATGTTTGACATGACAATCTCGGACGGTGCCCACAACAAGAGGGCGCGCTTAACATACAACGAAAGGGCCTCGGCGGTCAGCACCGCCGAGGCCCTTTTTTACCACCACTTTACAACTCTTTACAGCTTTTACACTTTCCCGCCTCGGTTACCTCCCCGCCCCCTTGTAATAGTTCGGGTAGGCAGGTTTACGCGGCACGGGCGGCGGGTTTTTGCGAAGCTCTTCTAAGACGACCTCGACGGCCTTTTCGAGTTGCAGATCATGCCCCTCGCGCCACGCCTTCGGGTCAAGCTCGACTTCGATGTCGGGCGCAACACCGGCGTTTTCAACTTCCCAACTGCCTTCCGGATTGTAGAAGGCGACGCGCGGAGCGGTGACTGCGCCGCCGTCGATGAGTTGCGGGTAATCGTAGATGCCGACGAGCCCGCCCCATGTACGTTTGCCGACGAGCGGGCCGATCTTTGCGCGACGGAAATACCAGGGCAGAGCGTCGCCGCCAGAGCCTGCATACTCGTCGATAATCATCACCTTCGGACCGTAGATCGAGCCGACCGGAGTCGTGAAGTCCGCTCCCTCGCGCGTCGCCCAGTAGTTCATCAAGGGGCGGCGCATGTAATCGATGATGTAGTCGGCAGCCGTGCCGCCGCCATTGAAGCGTTCATCGATGACGGCAGCGTCCTTGTCAATCTGCGCGAAGTAGTAGCGATTGAAGTTTGTGTAGCCAGCCGTCGAAGTATTGGGCAGATAGACGTAGGCGACGCGTCCATTCGTCATCTCAGAGACCTTGCGACGGTTGCCTTCGATCCACGCGAGATTGCGTAGGCCCACCTCGTTTCCGACCGGCACGACCGTTACTTCGCGCGCGCCTTTTCCGTCCGCGTTGGGGCCAACCTTGATGACGGTCTGTTTGTTGGCCGTGCCCTCGAAGAAGCTGTAGATGTTGTCAGTCGAGCGAAGCTCGCGCCCGTTGACGGCCAAAAGGTATTCGCCTTCTTTGACATTCACGCCCGGCTGCGTCAACGGCGCGCGCAGATTCGGATTCCAGTTCTCGCCGTTGAAGATGCGCGCGAAACGATAACGCCCGTTTTCAATCTTATAGTCTGCACCGAGCAGACCGCCGGGGACAGGTGTCGCTGCGGGCGCATCGCCGCCGCCCGAGTTGTGGTGGCCGACGACCATGTTGCCGAGCGATTCCTGAAAGAGATAGTTGAGATCAGCGCGATGCGCGAGCTGTTTCAAAAACGGCTCGTACTTCTTCTCTGTGGCCGCGATGTCGAGACCGTGAAAAGTCGGGTCGTAGAAGAAATCGCGCTGGATGCGCCAAGCCTCCCGATACATCTGTCGCCACTCTTCGCGCGGCTCGACCCTTACTTCGAGCGCCGCAGTATTAATCGTTCCCTCGCCCGGCTTGAGAGGCTGCACGGCAGAGACGATCAACC
>CBDUCU010000525.1:0-3227 GCA_965365725.1 uncultured bacterium
AGCAAAGGTCTTCCGCCCCTTTTTTTCTACAATCCGAAGAAAAGACAAACCATTGTGAGACTCGCACAGACCGCCCATCGACGCTTCAGGACATACCTCCTTAGTTTTGCAATTCTTTCGTCGCACCTGACAGCGATTGCGCAACAACAGCCCGCCACGCAACTGGTCGCGCCTCCGGCTGATGAAGTGCGTGCGCTCTGGGTCGTGCGCACGACTTTGACGACGCGTGAGAAGATTCGCGGGTTGATAAAACAGGCATCCGACAATGGCTTTAACACGCTCATCGTGCAGGTGCGCGGGCGCGGCGACGCATACTATCGCTCGCAATGGGAGCCGCGCTCTGCCGCTCTTAAAAACGAGTCGGACGATTTCGACCCGCTCGCCTACACATTGAGCGAAGCACGCAAGAAAAAACTCAAAGTTCACGCGTGGGTCAACACAAACCTGCTTGCCAATCTCGACGAGCTGCCTGCGGAAGCCGCACACGTCTATCACGCGCACCCCGAATGGATTGCCGTCCCGCGACCCGTCGCCGCCGAACTCTACAACCTTGCGCCGACAGACCCCGCCTACCGCACAAAGATCGTTGAGTGGTCAAAGGCCAATCGCGGCGAACTCGAAGGCGTTTATACGAGTCCTGCGCGGCCCGAAGTGCGCGAGCACATCTATTCAATCTGGATGGATCTGCTTGCGCGCTATGATCTCGACGGTTTGCATTTCGATTACGTGCGCTTTGCCAGTCCAGACTTTGACTACAGCCGCCACTCGCTCGAACGCTTCCGCGCGTGGCTCGAACCTCGTCTCACGCTTCAAGAGCGACGCTTGATTGATGTTGCAATAAAAGCCGACCCGCTTGCAGCAGCCGACGCATACCGCGAACAGTTTGCCGATTTTCAGCGCGAACAGGTAACAACGCTTGTCGAGCGCATCTATCACGGCGTGAAGAAACGTCGCCCGAACGCAATCGTCTCCGCAGCCGTTTTTGCCGATGCGGAAAACGCCTATCAACGTCGCTTTCAGGATTGGCGGCGCTGGCTCGCGCTCGGTATTATCGACGTGGTTTGCCCGATGGCCTACACTACCGAAACAAGCGTCTTTCAAAAACAGATCGAGGTCGCCGCAACACACGCAAAGGCAGGTGGCCGTCGTGTCTGGGCGGGCATTGGGGCTTATCGCATCCCTGCCGAATCGACGGTCGAGAAGATTGATACGGCGCGCCGTTTGGGGGCCGAGGGAATCATTCTCTTCTCATACGATTTCACACAGAACAAAGGGCCGCTCAACCCTGAAGGAGACTATCTTGAGCGCGTCCGCCGCGCTGCCTTCGAGACGGTTGAGAGTAGAGCGAAGCAATGACCGATACATTCGATAATTCGAACACACAAATCCTGCACGGCGCACAGGTCGTGCTTCCTGACGGCGTGCGTCCTGACGCAAGCGTTTACATCGAGAGCGGGCGCATTGCGGCAATTGAGCCGAGCGATGAATTGACAAGCACATCCCGACGGGTTGTTGACCTCAAAGGTTACACGCTCTATCCCGGCTTTATCGATATACACATTCACGGCGCTGTAGGCGTGGACACGATGGAGGCCGATGCAGACGATTTACACAAAGTCGCGCGCTTTCTCGCCTCGCGCGGCGTGACGGCGTGGCTGCCGACGCTTGTCCCCGGCCCCGATGCGGATTATCAGCGTGCGGCTGAGGCCGTCGCGGAGTTGATGAATAGACAGGACGAGGATTCGAGCGGTGCGGCGCGCGCTTTAGGCATCCATTACGAGGGGCCGTTTGTCAACGAGCGACAGTGCGGCGCGCTTCGCACTGCATATTTTCGCACCTACACAAAGCCTGAGGAGGTGGTTGCACTCGCACGCGTCGAGCACGAAGGCGCGGTTCATTTAACGACGCTTGCGCCGGAGATTGAAGGCGGCATCGAATTGATTAAAGAGTTAGTCTCGCGCGGGTGGGTCGTTTCAATCGGACATACGCGCGCCGAAGTTGAAGTGCTCGAACGCGCGCGCGCAGCCGGTGCGCGGCATTTGACACATTTTATGAATGCGATGCCGCAGCTACATCATCGTACGCCCGGCCCTGTCGGTTGGGGACTCTTAACAGACGACGTGACCTGCGATGTGATTGCCGACGGCGTTCATGCCAACCCCTTGACGCTTCAGCTCGTCGTGCGTTGCAAGACGGCGCGGCGGGTCGCGCTCATCAGCGACGCGGTCTCTCCCGCAGGTCTCGGCGACGGCGACTATCAATTGTGGGGCGAGACGATCAAAGTTACCCTTGGACAGACGAGCAATGAGCGTGGAAGCATCGCCGGATCGGTGATTGCTATGGACGACGCGGTCAGAATGTTTCGGACGCTCGATGCGTCGCCGGTCGAAATTGCGCAGATGGCCGCACACGTCCCTGCGCGTGTGCTTGGGCTGGAAAAAGATTACGGCTCGATTGAAGCGGGGAAGCGCGCCGATCTGGTTGCGCTCGACGGCGACGGTCGCGTCCGTCTCACCATTGTCGGCGGGCATGTGGCTTACAACGACTTGCCGTCCTGAGCGATTCAAGGTTGCGCTTCGAGCGCCGCGACAATTTATTTATCATTCCGCGTATTTCATTTGACTACTTCTGCACGATTGATAAAAACCGTCGTGCGCTTCGTCAAGCTTGATTGCCCATCATGCGGCGGCGCAAACATCTTTCGCGCGCCCTTCAAAATACGTCGCAAATGCGATGTGTGCGGCGCGCTCTTCGAGCGTGAAGAGGGCTATTTTGTCGGCGCGCTTTCGGTCAACGTCGTCGTCACAGAGTTTTTTATTCTTCTCGTCTATCTGGTTTGCCTTCTGACGGTTGGATTTGACGAGAGCTTGATTCTCAAACTCTTGTTACCGTCTGCGCTCGTCTTTCCGCTTGCCTTCTATCATCACAGTTGGAGCTTCTGGCTCAACCTCGACCACTACTTTGAATCTCTCCCGAAGCATGGCAGCAAATAAAACACAGAATGAGCCGGTGTCTGATCGCCGAACTTACATCGCGCTCTCATCCTTACAACATTATATTGTTGCTCAATACAGCTATTGATGATAGATTCCACTACCTACAAGTTGGTTTCGGTCAAAAGGTTCTTCTTCTGGTGGTCAAGTCAACTGCTCCACAAATACGTCATCCCTCTTTCCCTCGCGCAACATGAAGCCCGTCGGGAAGTTCATGAAATCCGTCACCATTTC
>CBDUCU010000526.1:0-3225 GCA_965365725.1 uncultured bacterium
GCCCCGCCGCATAGAGGTCGCGCGCTTTTGCGAGCAGGTTCTGTGCGCTTGTCCCTTCCGTGTCCTCGATTACTCTTTCGTTCTGCGCGAGGAGTTCGGCGAAGTAGTCCTGACGGTTAAAGTCCTGTTTAAGACGTAGCCGGATGGGGAGCGCGGCGACCGTCTGCGACTTTTGCCATTCAACCTGCGCCTTGCCGTAGTCGTTAAAATATTTGCGCGCCTCGTTGTCGTTGACGCTTGCAGCCTCCGTCTGTCCAAGCTTCTCTAACACTTTGGCAAAGAGAAAGAGACCTTCCGGGTCGCGCGGGTTCTTTTTGATGACGGTGCGAAGCTGCTCGGCGGCTTCCGTATATTTGTTTGAGAGCAACAACGCGTAGGCGTAATTGAAGCTGACAAAAAGGTCGTCGGGCGTAGTGGCGGCGGCGCGGCTGAGAAAATCGAGAGCCTGTCTGGTCAGGCGTTCGCGTTCTTCTGCGCTCTTCTCGGTGCGCGCGGCCTGTGCCGAGATCGCGCCCGTGTTGTTGTAGATGCTTGTGAGCGGCGCTTCTTTGGCGAGCGGGATGAGCGCGCCCAAAGCGCGCGCCGCATCGTTCTTTCTCCAAAAGCTCATCGCGGCGTAGAAGGCGGCCTCAGCATAATGCGCGTCCCGGCTTTGTAGCATCGAGAAGTGCTCAGCCGCTTTGGCAAAGTCGCCCTGCGCGTAGTAGAGCTGCGCCAGCTCGAAGGCGGCCTGCGCGTAGGTCGAGCCGGCGTTGGCCTTTGCGTATTCGCTCAAGGCGTTGCGCAGATAATTAGACTTCTTCTCAGCGTCGCGCTCATCCGTCATCTTCCCCTTGACGTAGCTTTCAAAGGCGCGCGGCGGAATCTTCGAGGCGCGCCCAAGTATCTCGTTTTGCGCAACCGCCAAAGCCTTGTCGCGCTCGTAGAGAACCTGATAGGCGAGCTTGCCCTGCATCGTTTGCAAGTTCGTCAGCGCGTCGCCGAAAAAATATTCATGCGTGGCCCAACGCCCGTCGGGCATCATCACGCCGGTCAATCTTCCTTCCTGCACGCGTATGACGCGCGCCGAGCCGCGTATGCTCGCCACCGACTTCTCGTCCTGCGCCGGAACTACTTCGTAAGTGCCGAGCACGACGAGCGTGGCGCGCGACTCGCGCCCGATCTTGATGGCGGTGGCGCGCGAAGGGATGATCGTTTCAGGCAGACGCAGGCGTTGATAGACGATGCCGCGCTCGTCCGCAGAGACGACGGCCAGACCCGGCACATTCAAAAGCTCGGAGAGCGAATCGGCAAAGCTCTCGCCCACCCAGTTGTACTCCTTGAGGTTCGATGTGTTCTCAAAAGGCAGAACCACGATGCGCTCGGTCGTCGTCTGCGTAGAGCGTGTGCCCGGCGAAGCAAATGTTGAGATGGTCGCTGCGATTATAAGAGCGAGCGTAATAAAGATTCTGATAAACATCGGTTTCTATCTCGCAAAAATAGTTTGGCCGCCGGCGCTGTTGTCGGCTTATTAACCTGTGCGCCCGGCAGCCGTTCGTAAAGTCAGCGCAAGGGGAGTTCGATTTCAACTTGATGTCGCCGGGACTTCTCGTTTTGTAAATCAAACATGCGCCGCGAAAGTTTTTGACCGTCGTATTGTATGGGTTGCTACGACTTCATTCAAGCTGACATATCCCCTGCCTTTTCAGACAGATAAATATAGATGCCCGGAGCGTTGGCAAGGGATGCTTTAACGGCGGCGTGAGCGCCTGAAGAGAGAAGGGGACGGCAAAACAAGAATGAGCGCCCCCGTAGGCGACGCTCTAATCACACCGGTCTTTAAAGCCATCGAGGCCGGCTTATTTTCGTCGTCTTATCAAATGCTCGTTTCAGGTCGCTACTTAGGCGTGCGGCAGTTGTCCTCTCCGGCCACAGCGTCGCTCTTAAACGCGGCTCGTGAATCGCGGAAGCGGGCGGCGCTTTTTATTCGAGCGGAAACACGAGGATCGAAGAGTATTCTCCTGTGGCGTTTAATGGCGCGCCATACTTTAGAGTGACGCGGAAAGAGATGGTGTAAGTCCCCGGATTGAGAGTGAACGGGTAATTGCTGATCGTATAAGGCACAATAACATCGGCCTTTGGATGTACGCCGAATCCTCTTGATTCCGCATTACCCGCTCCTGAAATAACGACTCGAAGTTCTCCTGAAGCATCGAGACATCCAAAACAACCGTGTCCCTTAAAAATAACAAGTCCGTTGACCAAAACTTGGGATTTTTTTTGTATCGTGACGGTCTGTGTTATCGAGTCTAAAATCACTGATTGGTCCTTTTTGTCGAGATACTCCTCCAAACTGTTTTGATGAACATATTGTTTGAAATGCACTTGCGGCATCGATCCTCCACTCGATTGTTTCCATGTCGGCGCACTGTCCGCACCGTTGCTGGTGAGAACCTGTCCGGGCTGTCCGGCATCGCCGCTGACGGCGATTGCGCCGTTGGCCTTGACGCGAAACTTCTCGTTGAACGTGCCCGACTGGTCGTAGCCGATTGCCACATCCGCTTCAGGCTTGTCCGAATGGATTTGGAATAGATTACCGGCAACGCTCAAACCTACGTCGCCCGTCTGGCCGGGGTAGAGTGTGATCTTTTTGCCCAGCGTCGGGTTGAATTTCAAAGGCTCGGTCGTGTTGCTCGCTGTATTACTCGAAGGTTTCCATTGCGTTCCGTCCCACGTGAGGGTGTCGCCTATTTTCGGTTGCAGGTTCGATAAGGGTCTGCCTTGCAGCCCGACGACGTTAGGGTTCGGATAATTGCCGCTCAAATCGCCGCCCGCTTTTGAGGCTAAATCTTTCGCCACATTTTCTTTCGGAGAGCCGAGTCCCGCGGGCTTTTCGAGCGGTTCTTTACCGCCGACTCCGCCGCTGTTGACGATGACAATGCTGTAGGAATTTCCCGCAGAGATCGGCTGTCCGCCGGTGTTGACCAGATACCATTTCTTTTCGGCCTCGTGATACTCCTGCGTTGCGACGTATGGAGTTATCAGGCCGCCGTTGTTGTTCGAAAAGCTCTGATAAACGAAGAAGTGTGCATTCGGGCGGTTGTCGAGCGCGGGGTTGTCGATTCTCGACTTGCCGTTGACGAGGCTCTGCGGCGTAGCCTTGTGAGCAAAGGCGGCGGGGGTGGGATTTCTCCAAAACTGTACCTCGAAATAATGCCCGGTTTGCATCGGCGACTGGTCAATATT
>CBDUCU010000527.1:0-3218 GCA_965365725.1 uncultured bacterium
GATGTTTGGGTGGTTGCCATGTCTTTTGTGGATAGGCGTTGGCGTAGTCCTTATCGGCGCGGTGCACGACTTTACGGCTCTGGCGGCGAGCGTGCGACACGGCGCAACGTCGATTGCAGAGATTACGCGCGAGCATCTGGGCGGACGTGCCGGACGCGCGATGATGGCTTTTATCTGGATTGCGCTCGTCTATGTAATCGTCGCTTTCGCCGACATCACGGCAGGGACTTTTGTCGCCGGTTCTGAGGAGTTGCGTGCCGCCGGAGGCATCGCTTTTAATCCGGGCGGGGCTGTCGCGGCGGCGAGCATTATGTATCTGCTTCTGTCGGTCGTGCTCGGCCTCGTGCAGAGATATTTGAATCCGCCTTTGTGGTTGGTGACGATTATTTTTGTCCCGGCGGCCTTTGCCGTCTCCTGGGCGGGCACATTCGTCTCAAACGTCTTTGTGCTCGACCACAAGACTTGGGGGCTTTTGATACTCGCATACTGTTGCGTCGCATCGATGGTTCCCGTTTGGTCGCTTCTTCAGCCGCGCGGTTATCTCGGCGGATTTATTCTCTACGCCGCAATCGCGCTCGGCGTGATCGGCGTTTTCTTTGGCGGGTACGAGATTCAGCAACCGGCGTTTAAGGGCTGGACTGTGCCGGGCATGACGGGCGCGCTCTTTCCGTTTCTCTTTGTGACGATTGCCTGCGGCGCGTGCTCAGGCTTTCACGGCCTCGTCTGTTCGGGCACGACCTCAAAACAGCTCGACAGAGAATCGCATATCAAGGCGGTCGGCTACGGCGCGATGCTCGCCGAGGGTTTCGTCGCGTTGATTGCGCTTGTCACGATCATGATCGTCGCGCAGGGCGAGATCAAACCGGGAACGGCTGCGGGAACGATTTACGGCAACGGCATCGGACGTTTTCTGACGCTTATTATGGGCGAAGGCAATCTCGCTTTTGCGACGACGTTTGGCGCGATGGCCTTTTCGACATTCGTCTTTGACACGCTCGACGTATGCACGCGTCTGGGCAGATACATCATGCAGGAGTTGTTCGGCTGGAAGACGCGCGTGGGCGCGCTCGTCGGGACGCTTTTGACAATTGCGCTTCCGGTCTATTTCATCAGTTTTGCGCCGCCCAACTCGTGGTCGAAATTCTGGACGCTCTTTGGCGCGTCGAATCAACTGCTCGCCGCCTTGACGCTTTTGACCATCACGGCATGGCTTTATCAATCGCGTCGTCGCATCGGCTACACGCTCGTCCCGATGATCTTCGTCTTAACGATTACGCTCTGGGCGCTCTCGTCGCTCGTCGTCGGAAATTTGCGCGCGACGCGAATCGGCGCGGGCCATCTCGACATCGAGTTTGTCAACGCGGTTGCTTCGGCTGCGCTCGTCGCGCTCGCAATCTATCTGGCCGTCATAGCTCTCATCAAACTGCGTGCGGAGCGTGGGCGTGCCGGCGCGGTCGCAGTCGAGCGCGTTTGATACATGTTGTGGTGCAACGGGTCGAGGGACAAGTCGCGCTCCCAGGCTTGTTATCCGTCGCAGCAAAGCGACTGTGTAGAATTTTTGAAAGCTCTGCACTTAAAAATATCGGCGGCTCGATTTTCAAATTGAGAAGACGCGCAGCAGGCCGGTTCCGTCCCCCTCGTTGCTTTCGACATTGCATCTATCCTGATTATGCCTGCAACGTTTTTAACGCGCGTCGTCCTGTCAATCATGTCTCTCTTCTTCACCAATTGAGAAGCAAGAGACGCTTGCGAGCAAGTATGTTGCAGCGAAAGATTATTTGGCGTAGTGTGCAGCCATTCACTAACGGGGCTGCGCACGGAGGGTTTTCGCTTTTCCATTAACTTGCGTGTTTGCTTTTCACTTGACCTCGCTTTTCCACTCAACAAAAGAAACGAGCTACTGCGATGTCCAAACCCCTTTCATTCGATCAACCGGAGTTCAATCTCGTCTCCTCGATGGACGAGGAAGTTAGCGCGCCCGATCCCGAGACACCTTTTCGCCTCCTGCTGATGGGCGACTGGGCTGGACGCGCGGGACGGCGCAGCAGCAACAGCAACGCCGCCGAAGCGTCACCCGCACACGCATGGCGCACCGTCGAGATAGACCGCGATAACTTCGACGAGGTGTTAGCGCGTCTCCGCGTCGAGCTTCACCTACAGTTCGGTGAGCGCGAAGAGCAGCCTCCGCTCATCATCAGTTTCACAGAGTTGGAGGATTTTCATCCCGACCGTCTCTACGAACGCGTCGAGCTGTTTCAAGCTCTCAGACAGACGCGCAGACGATTGAACGACCGCGCGACCTTTGCAGAAGCGGCGGCCGAAGTGCGTCGCTGGGCCGGAAGAGAGCGCGCGTCCGAACCGGGCGAAGCGAAAGCGCCGTCAATTACGTCAGCAACGCCCACAGACGCAACGGCGCTCACGACGAGCGATTTGCTCGCCCAGATGCTCGAAGAAGGAAAGCGTACGAGGCCAACGGATGCGCGCGCCGAAATGCTCGGGGGCGACCTCAGCCAGTTTCTACGCGATGTGGTCAGGCCGCACCTCGTCGCCGATGATGATCCGCAGCAGGCCGAATTGACGAGCGCCGTCGATGAAGCGACGAGCGGATTGATGCGCGCGATTCTGCATCACCCTGATTTTCAATCGCTCGAAGCCGCATGGCGCGCGCTCTACTTCTTAGTCACTCGCGTCGAGACCGACACGAATCTCAAGCTCTATCTGCTCGATGTAACTAAAGATGAATTAACGGCGGATTTGAGCGCAGCGGATCGCGCACGCCGTAGCAATGCCGACAAGCTCATCGTCGAGCAAAGCATCGAAACGCCGGGCGCAGACCCTTGGGCCGCGCTCATCGGCAACTACACTTTCGATGCCACGCGGGAAGATGGCGAACTGCTGGCGCGGCTCGGTCGCATTGCAAGACGGGCCGGTGCGCCCTTCATCGCGGCAGCTAACCCCCGCGTGGCCGGCTGTGCTTCGTTTGCCGAGATGCCTGACGCGGACGACTGGCGCATCGAGCACGACACCGAAGGCGCGGCAACATGGAGCGCGTTGCGCACACTGCCGGAAGCTGCCTTTCTCGGATTGGCGTTGCCGCGTTTTCTTCTGCGACTCCCCTACGGCGCAGAGGTTGATGCAATCGAGAGGTTCGAGTTTGAAGAATTTGCAGGGCCGACAGCGCACGAAGATTACCTGTGGGGCAATCCGGCTTTCGCCTG
>CBDUCU010000528.1:0-3209 GCA_965365725.1 uncultured bacterium
GGCGGGCATCTTTGCGGAGGATGCCCGTCTTGAACTCATCGAAGGAGAAATCTACACCATGTCGCCCATCGGTAGTCCTCACGCCGCGTGCGTTACTTTCCTGAGCATGCTTCTCTCTCGCTTGTTTGGAGACAAGATGATAGTCGCCACGCAGAATCCCGTCCGTCTTAACGATTTCTCCGAGCCGCAACCGGACATTTCCCTCCTCCGTTGGAGAGATGATTACTATCGGGGCGGCCATCCCGCGCCCGCCGACGTATTGCTTGTTATCGAAGTTGCCGACTCGACACTGTTTACCGATAGGGCGGTAAAAGTTCCGCTCTACGGGAGAAGTGGCATCCCTGAAACGTGGGTAGTCAATATTCCAGACCAGCAGGTTGAGGTTTATGCAGAACCGTTGGGCGGCGCGTACAAGATCACCAAAGTTTTCAATCGCGGCGAGGACGCGCATGCTCACACGTTGCCTGCACTCGCCTTCAGTGTTGCAGAGTTGTTCGGTTGATTGCCTCTCTCACTTCTCTTTTCCCTTTTCATCTCCCAGCTCTTGATCGAACTTCGCGCGAAACTCAGGCGCGCGCCGCCGAAGGTGAAGCCAGTCTTCAAAGATTTCCGGTTGCCGCAGCCAGACCGCGAACCACTCGGCGATTTCTGCTTTTTCGGCGCGTTTGCGCTCGTTGACGTTTGCGTTGCGCGAGATCATCTCGGCGCGGCGACGACCTTTTAGAATCGTGTCCTGTACGCGCCGCAGGCCGTCTTTATCGCCTCTGCGCTTGAACTCGCGCCGCAGATTATCGAGCCGTTTGATTGAGGCTGCGGCTTCGTCAAAGGTTGAGAATTTGAGGATGTTGCGAAAGAGCGCGTCGTGCGGGTCGTCGGTGCGCCAGCGCGCGTCCGCTTCGAGAACTTCAGAGTGTCGAAGCTCCGCGCCTTCATCGGCCAAAAGGCGTGCGATGCGTGCGGGGGATTCAACTGCGCCTTCACCGAAGCGCCCGCGCACGGCCTCTGCGACGGCTTCAAGCTCGCGCGCGCCGACCGATTCGCAATCGAGCTTCTCCCAAACCTCGATCATCAAATCGAGCTTCGTCCGCGATTTCCATTCATCTTTTTTCATCCGCGCTGATGATAGCAAATTGAAGTGCGTTCGTAAGTGGAGCGCAACGTAGATTGAATCCAAAATTTCTGGCGAAACAGACAATTTGCGTGGCCGGCAAATCTCGCAGCTTGTGACTTTCAAATCCAGCATTTAGACTTTTCGTTTATGAATCCGACCGTTGCAGCAGCCCTCACTGCGCTTCGAGAAAACTTCGGCTTTGATGATTTTCGCGAAGGCCAGCGCGAAGTCGTCCAGTCGATTCTTGAAGGGCACGACACCGTCGTCGTCATGCCGACGGGCGGCGGGAAATCTCTCTGTTACCAACTGCCCGCGCTCATGCGAGAGGGCACAACAATTGTCGTCTCGCCGCTCATCGCCTTGATGAAAGATCAGGTGGACGCGCTACAGGCGCGCCAACTACCTGCCACATTTATCAACAGCTCGATTGATTTTGAAGAACAGAAAGCGCGCATCGGTGGGCTTCGTCAGGGTCATTTCAAGCTTATCTATGTCGCGCCCGAACGCTTTCGCAGCACGCACTTTGTCGAGACATTAAAGCGAGTGCAAATCTCTCTCGTCGCCGTTGACGAAGCACACTGCATCTCGCAATGGGGACACGATTTCCGGCCCGACTATCTGCGTCTCAAAACTTTTCTCGACGAGATCGGTCGCCCGCAGACAGTTGCGCTGACGGCGACGGCCACGCCTTACGTGCGCGCAGACATCATCGAACAACTCTCTTTGCGCGAACCGCGCGCCTTTGTCTCCGGCTTTGACCGTCCGAATCTCTCGATCGGAGTCGTTCACACGCAAAAGGAGCGTGAGAAGATTGCGCGTGTGCGTGCGCTGGCCACCGCTTGCGAGGGCGGTTCAGGCATCATCTACGCTTCGACGCGCAAGTCGGTCGAACAGGTCGCGCAGAAGTTAAAGGAAGCGCGTCTGAGCGTGGTCGCCTATCACGCAGGGATGACCGATGAGGAGCGCGTGCGCGCACAGGATGCGTTTATGTCGGGGCAGGTGCAGATGATCGTTGCGACCAACGCCTTCGGGATGGGCATCGATAAATCCGACATACGCTTCGTCATCCACTATCAGATGCCCGGTTCGATTGAAGCCTATTATCAGGAGATCGGACGCGCGGGACGCGACGGCGACGATGCAACCTGCGTGCTTCTTTTTAATTACGCCGACAAACGCACGCAAGACTACTTTATCGAAGGCTCTTATCCGCCGCCCGAAATCATCGCCAAAGTTTATGAGGCGCTCGTCGGCACAAATCAGAAGCGCATCGAGCTTTCGACAAAAGAGATTTGCGCGCGCGCAGGTCTGCGCAACGAGATGGCCGTGCAATCTTCTCTGATCGTGCTTGAAAAAGCGGGCCACATCGAGCGCGGCTCAGGGAGCGAGAATCGCGCTGCGGTGCGGTTGCTCGTTCCTGCCAATCAAGCGCGCGAACAGACGAGCGCGCGTCGCAGCGCACAACTCAAACAGGTTCTCTTCGGTCTGCTCGGCGGATACGAAATAAGCCAGCGCGTCGAGACCGAAATTGACGTGGCCGATCTTGCGGCGACGCTCAACCTTGAACTCGGAACTGTGCGACGCGCGCTCGCTTCATTAGCTGAATCAGGGCTTATCTCATACAACCCTGCGCGACGCACGCGCGGTCTCGCGATGCTCGACGAACGGCCGGTCTCGACTCTGCGCATACGACCGCAGGAGCTTGCGCGTCGCGCCGCGCTCGAACAGCGCAAGCTCCGCGAAGTGATATCTTTCTGCTATACGCAGGATTGCTATCGAGCCTTTATCCTCGACTATTTCGGCGACCGCGCGCACCCATCCATCTGCGGTAAATGCGGCAACTGTCTCGCGGCTGAAGGCGAGGCGGCTTCTGCCGACGCTAAAGTCCTGATCAGCGACTCTCATCCGCCGTCAGTGCCGCCGATAGCACCAGCCTCGCAGCTCGACAAGTTTGTGATGAAGCATGCGCCCTTCGCGCATGACCTCGATGCGGAGCTAAGCGAGCAGACGCGCGTGCGTCGCCGCGCGATTGAGGCTCAGGAGCGAGCAACGGAGCAAGAAGAAGAAGACGTGCCGGTAACCGAGCGGCGCGAGTTGA
>CBDUCU010000529.1:0-3205 GCA_965365725.1 uncultured bacterium
CTTCCCCTGTACGCGGGCGGACGGATGGTGGCCGGCCAGCGCGCCAGCGCCTCGCGCGCCGGGGGCGAGGCGGCGAGCTTCGGCCGGCGCCGGCAGGAGCTGGCCAGCGCCGTGGTGGAGGCCTACTTCGGCACGCAGGCGGCGCAGCAGGGCGTCCGGTATGCGGAGGACCTCCTCGCGCAGGCGCGGGAGACGGAGCGCTTCGTCCGGGCGCGCAACGCCCGGGGCCTCACCCTCGACTCCGACGTGGCGCGCCGTCTCAAATCCGAGCGTCGCAACAGCGTTAGGCACCCATAGATCGTTGTCGATGCTCTTGGGCACTTGCACGACTTTGATTGCGCCGTTCGTCTCGCGCTCGATGGCGATGGAGCTGCGCACAACGTCGTCGCCGCCGATGGTGACAAGCCCTTCGATCTCGAGTTTTTTGAGCGCGGCGACGGCGTTCTCCAGGCTCCGAGGGTCGCGCGTAATGTCTGTGCGCGACGTGCCGAGCACAACGCCGCCGTCCAGATGTATGCGCGACACTTCATCGACCGTCATCTCGTGCTGCTCGTCCGTGTATCTTTCGGCGAGCCACTCAAAGCCGTCGTGAAAACCGATGGGAATGCAACCATTTTTGATTGCTTCAATGACGACCGCCGAGATCACACCATTTGTTCCCGGAGCCGGGCCGCCGCCAACGAGTATGCCAATGCGTTTGATAGCCATAATCTAAATAATGATGAACGCCGTAACGATGAATCAAAGACAAATTGCTTTTTATTCATCGTTGCAGCGTTCCGCGCTCATAGTTTCTATTCCGGTACGTGGCCGCTCATATAACCGAAGCGGTCGCGGAATTCGTCAGCCGTCATCTGACCGGCGCGCGCGAGTTTTTCTACCCATGCGTCGTCCGTGAAGTCTTCCGGCTCAAGTCGAATCATGTATTCGCGTGCGACGCGGTAGCCTTCGCTTTGGATGTTGACCATGCGGACGCGCGTTTTGCCTGTACCCGGCTCGCGTATGTCTGCGAAATCAATCGGCGACATGCGCCCGCCCTGCACGCTAATCATCGCGCCGCTTCCGCCTTCGCGCAGATATCGGATGGCGCTGTAACCGAGGTCGCGGCAATAAGACGCGTCAAACGGAATCGGGTCGGCGCAGCGCAGCTCGTAACCGATGTTTTTGTTAAGGATCGTGACACGAAGACCGCGCCCGTTCAGACGACCCTGCACTTCGGCTTTTACCTTGCGCGCGAGATCGACTTCGGCAAAACGTATATGGCCGTGCTCGTCGCGCTCAACGTCCTGCAGGTCAGCCAGCTCCGCCGCATCGAGTTTTTCGATAAGGCCTTCGGCAAGGACGGCCACGCCGAACTGCCGACCCATCGCGCGACGTTTGATGATTGCGCCCTCGACGATGTCGCAGATGTCGGAGAAGGCGACCGATTCGCGGTCGAACTCTTCACCGATGACAGTCAGCGTCGCGCCCGCAGCTTTTCCAATACCTAGCGCCAGATGACCTGCCTTGCGCCCCATCGCCACAACGACAAACCAGCGCTTGGTCGAACGCGCGTCTTCCATCAAATTCTGCACAAGCTCAACGCCGACGTGTCGCGCCGTCTGATAGCCGAAGGTCGGGATGTGCGGGGGAAGCGGCAGATCGTTGTCAATCGTCTTTGGTACGTGGACGACCTTAATTTGATGGCCGCTTCTCTCGGCGACGAAGCTTGAAGAGAGCGCTGTATCGTCGCCGCCGATGGTGACGAGATGAGTCACCCCCAGAGAGCGCAAGGTTTCGACGACCGAGCGCGTCGCTTTTTCGGATTTGGTCGGGTTGTCGCGCGCCGTGCCGAGAATGCTTCCGCCGTCCAGGTGTATGCGCGACACGTCTTCGATGCGAAGCTGTCGCACCTTCGATGCGTCTTCACGGATGAGATGTTTGAAGCCGTCCTGTACGCCGAGCACGTCGAAGCCTTCGTTGATGGCTTCGATGGTCGCCGCCGAAATGACCGCGTTGATGCCCGGTGCGGGGCCGCCGCCGACGAGCACCGCCAACACATTCTTCGTCGTCATGCCTTTAAAGATTCCGTTTCCGTTATTTGTCGTCGTATGACTTTTGGCGAATTGTAACCGCAGTTTGTAAGCTCGTCCAACGAACGCTTTGGCAAATGCTACCCGCGCCGGTCTTGAAACCGCACCGTATTAGTTGTAACTTACAGTTGTTACAAACCCTGCAACACAAATCTTGAACCGAGGAGGATAATTCTCCATGCCTGAAGTTGGAGACATGGCCCCGGACTTCGAGTTAAAGAGCCACCTTGAAAAAGACAAGAAGGTTCGGCTTTCTGATTTCCGAGGCAAACAAAACGTCGTCATCGCTTTTTATCCGCTCGCCTGGACTCCGGTCTGAACGGCGCAAATGCCGGCCTACGAAGCGGACCTTGAACGCTTCAAAGGCTATGATGCTCACGTGTTGGGCATCAGCGTCGATTCAGTTCCCTGCAACACCGCCTGGGCCAAATCGCTCGGCGGACTCTCCTACGATCTCCTCAGCGACTTCCATCCCAAAGGCGAAGTAGCCAAAGCTTTCGGCGCGTGGCGCGAAGCCGACGGCATCTCGGAACGTGCCATCTTCATTGTGGACAAAGAAGGCAAGCTGGCCTTCGTCGACATCCACAATATCGCGGACCAGCCCGATAACGAGGACTTGTTCGAGGTGCTTCGTAAACTCTAGGAGAGCGCTCAGCAGTCCGTTGCCGGTTGTTTCTGGTTGAGCGTATCGACGCTTCTGTTTATCGCTCAAGACTGCGAAACAAAAACAGCGGACAACGGACTGCTGACAACTAACATTCTTTATGACCCTCTCACGAAAATGCGTTCCCTTCACGCCGTTTGACGGCGAGCTTGCGCGCGCCACCATTGCCATCGTGACGGCAGGCGGCGTACATCTCAAAGATCAAGAGCCTTTTAACATCGCCGACGATTTGGGCGATCTCGGCTATCGCGTCATTGGCGACGATGTTGAATCTTCACAACTGATGGTGACGCACCATCACTACGACCACACGGACGCGGACGCAGACATCAACGTCGTCTTTCCAATCGACGTGCTGCGCGATTTGAAAGAAGAAGGCTTTATCAAAGAGATCGCCAAAAAGCACGTCGGCTATATGGGCTACACGATGCAGCTCAAGGCAATGTACGAGGGCACAGCCCCGCAGATT
>CBDUCU010000530.1:0-3142 GCA_965365725.1 uncultured bacterium
CACCGCGCCCGCACAAGAGGTACGCGTCATCGACCAGCTCGATGCGTCGAAGTTCGACCTCTCGACCTTCCAGCTCGGCCCCGTCTCCTTCGGCGGCAGAGTAGTCTACACGCCGCCGCCCGGACTCTCCGAGTTCACCGCCAATGTTGACCTACGCCCGGCGACAAACCTCATCACACGCATCGATGCCAAACTCGACAAGACAACCGGCGTCGTCACCTGGCGCTTCCAATCCCTCGACCCTGTCACGGGCCTGCCCACGGACGACCCGCTCGCGGGATTCCTCCCGCCCAACAAGACATCACCCGAAGGCGAGGGCGATGTCGCCTTCACCGTCATGCCGAAGGCGGGACTTCAGACGGGCACGGAGATTCGCAACTCTGCGCGCATCTTCTTCGACGAGAACGCGCCGATTGATACGCCAGTCTGGCTCAACACGATTGACAACAGCCCGCCGACGAGCCGCGTCGCCGCGCTCTCCTCTTCGCAGCCGTTCATCGTCTTCCGCGTCGGCTGGACAGCCGAGGATGTAGGCTCTGGCATCGACCGTTATACGGTCTACGTCTCAGAGAACGGCGGGCCGTACACAATCTGGCTGAGCGATACGCCGGAGTCGGCGGCCTACTTTGCAGGACGGCCGGGAGCGACCTACTCCTTCTACACGCTGGCGGAGGATCGTGCGGGCAACGTCGAGCCTGCCAAGACCACCGCTGAGGCGCTCACGCAGACACCCTCGAAAGTCACGAACTCAGTTGACGACACGGGCTACTTCGTCCGTCAGCATTATCTCGACTTCCTCGGGCGTGAGCCAGACCCGCCCGGCTTCGACTTCTGGACTTCCAGCATCGAGGTTTGCGGCGCAGACGCGGGTTGCCGCGAGGTCAAGCGCATCAACACGTCGGCGGCCTTCTTCCTCTCGATCGAGTTTCAGGAGACGGGCTTCCTCGTCTACCGCACCTTCAAAGCTGCTTACGGTAATCTAGAGGGCAAGCCCGTCCCGCTACGTCTCCAGGAGTTCCTGCCAGACGCGGCCAGCCTCGCGCAAGGGGTCGTCGTCGGGCAGGGCAATTGGCAAGCGCGGCTTGAAGAGAACAAGCGCGCCTACTTCGAGGCTTTCGTCGCGCAAGCACGCTTCACCTCGCTACACAAGCCGGATGCGACACCCGAGCAGTTCGTCGATGCGCTGAACGCAAACGCAGGCGGCGCTCTCTCGCCGGGCGAGCGCGACACGCTCGTTGCGGGACTCAAGGGCGGCTCGCTTACGCGTGCACAAGTCCTGCGCGCTATGGCTGAAGACACGGACATGGCGCGGCAGGAGTTTTCGCACGCCTTCGTCTTGATGCAATACTTCGGCTACCTGCGTCGCAACCCCGACGACTCGCCGGACGCAGACTTCTCCGGCTACAACTTCTGGCTGGCAAAGCTCAACAGTTTTAACGGCGACTTCATCCGGGCCGAGATGGTCAAGGCTTTCATCTTCTCCGCCGAATACCGCAAGAGGTTCGGGCAGTAGAGTCAAACGCCTCCGTCAAACAGCAAGGGCCCCGGCAGATTCATATCTGGCCGGGGCCTTTTACCAATCAGACGCAATGAACGTTATACGACTTGATAAAGAAAGCGTCGCACAGCGTTAGCTATTGTAGCCATAATCGAGCCTAATCTCTTCCAAGAACCCGCGCCGAATCATCAACTTTGATTTGTATAGATACCGCCCCTGCGCCCTGATGGTGTGTGCTATCTCGCCCCTCAAATCAACGCACAGTCAGAAGCTCGCCTGCGGCATGCTGCTTGAGCATGCGTTCAAAACTCTGCTCGTTTACTCCGTAGAAATTTTTCAGCTCTTCAAAATCTCTCATGGCTGCCTCACCGCTCCATCTGCCTTGTCTGCGCAGCGCCGTAATCATCGTGTTTTTGTGCGTGTGCTCGGTTGAGATGAATTCAAAGATGCGCGTCTGGTAGCCCATCGCCTCAAGCAGCAGCGCGCGCAACGCGTCGGTGAGCATTTCGGTTTGACGCTCAAGCAGAATGCCGTGCTTGAGCATTCCTCGAAGCGGCGCGGGGCTTTCAATCTGCGGCCTCAACTCTTTCTGGCAACACGGTGCGGCTATGATGAGCGTTGCTCCGGCGACGACTGCTTTATACAAAGCCTCGTCAGTCGCCGTATCGCACGCATGAAGCGCGATGAGAACATCGGCGTTGTCAAACACATAATCGCGTATGAACCCTTGTCTAAAACTCAAGCCCGCAAATCCCGCGTCTTCTGCGATGCGATTGCAAAGCTCGACCAACTCTCGCCGCGCTTCAACGCCGACTATTTTCGGCTCAAGACCCAAACTGTTTTTCAGATAATCATAGACCGCAAAAGTCAGATAACCTTTCCCCGAACCCATGTCCACAACCGACACGTCTCTTTTTTCTTTGAGCGGCGACGCGGCAAACAGTTGCGCGATTGTCTCGACAAACTTATTTATCTGGCGAAACTTATCCCCCATCGCGGCGCGCACCTCTCCGCGCTCGTTCGTCACCCCCAAAGCGCGCAGATAGACGTTTCCATCGGTTTGAATCAAACGTTGCTTGCGACGGTCGTGATCGACCGGCGGCGCGACGTTGAAAGTCGCGCTCTTTTCAATCAAACGCGCTTCCCTCTTTTTATTGAATTCGATTTGTATGTCGCGCGTGAGAGTGAAAAGATGCCCGCTCAAAAATTGTTGGCCGAGCAGTTCGCGCAAGGCTTTTGCGGCCCCTTCAAAGTCGTAATTTTTGACGACATCTTTTGTCGTATGACGGTAAGTCAGAGAGAGCTTTTGTGAGTCTTTAACGGCGACGAGTTTTCCATAGACGTTTCGCAGAGTCGCATCCTTGCCGCGCGGCTTGCCGAGCGTGAGTTTGACGAATGAGCCTTGCGAAAAACTTTCGTGCAAAGAGTTGAAAAAGCTTATCAGCGCATCGCTCGGCATCTCGCTATTTCCCTTCGAGGCGTGCAAGCACGCGCGGAATTTCATCGAGCAACTCGCGCGCGAGAAAACCGAGCGGCCCGGTTTTGCGCGCCAGACTGTCTCCGGCAAGCGCATGAACGTGTACGCCCCACGAAGCAGCCGACACAGTTTCTGCGCCGCGCGCAAGAAGTCCCGCCACCAGACCC
>CBDUCU010000531.1:0-3134 GCA_965365725.1 uncultured bacterium
CCAAACTTCAAGACCCTCGCCCAGTTTCCAGCAACGCCCGTGCAGCACAGCGCCGCGACGCGGCAGACGCGTCGGCTCGCCCTGATTGCCGGCGCGTTCGGCCAAACGGTTAAAATCTCTCTCGCTCGGCACATCAAGACCGATTGCTTCAAACGTCTCGTCCATAACTGCTAAAGAAGCGTTGCGTGATCAGAGATGAGCGACCAGTCAATCATCCGGAGACATGTAAACAATCATTCCTGTTACCGGGAAGCGCGTTTTCTATTCGTAATGCTTTTGATCTTCTTTGCATCTTCGGCGCGCGGCGCGCGGCTGCGGAACCCGCGTATGTTGCGCTCAGGGCCGTGCGCAGGTCGCCGACCGGAACGAACCATTTCGGCAAACAGCTCGACATCATAATCGGCTTCGCGCGACATCTCTTCGCGTAGATGGTGGAGCACTTCTAAAAATTTCGGTTTACGATACATTTGTCGTAAATCGTAATTCGTAATTCATGAATCGTAAAGACGGTTGATCAATTTACGCTTCACGATTTGCGATTTACGGCTTCTCAGTTATCTCCGAAACCAGAAACTCCGGCGTGACAATTTGCGGAACGAAGAAGCCGGCACCCGTATTGAAAAGGCGGATGCGGGCCTGTCGTCGCACGTTTGCAAGATGGCCGAAGTTCCACGTAACTAGATAATCGATTTTGTGGAATGAGGCAATAGCAACATGGAGCGCGTCGCCGATGTATTTGCGATGAAAGATGCCGCGCGAGATATAACCTTCGGCGAGGATTGTTGCTTCATCCGTCAGCTCAACTCGTTCGAGTTCACGGACCAGACTGAGGTATCCCGTCCGGTGCGGCTCAGGTACGCGCTCAAGCTCGCGTGTGACGAGCGGCGAGACGACCGCGCGATACTCAGACATTTCATGCTCCCACCAGCGTATGGTGAGGTCTCGACGAAACGGCTCGCCGTTGTCGAGATACGCGCCGACGACCGAAGTCTCCAGATAGATGCTCTGCTTCATGGCTCGGTCGAGATTGTTTGCGGTTCGGATATGCGGTCGTTCACCGGCGAGCCTGTGGCTAAAGGCTCAAGCCTGACGATTCCGCGCTCGAAATCGAAGGTGACGCGAAAATTTTTGAGGACGTTGCCGCCGACAATGCCGGTCTGCTCAAAACCCGATGTCTCGTTGATTGGATTCATGTCGAGCACGGCAGCGTTGACGTTGTGTTGAGTATATTTGCCGAGATGAATGCGCGGCAGCCGCAGCGTCTGAACATTGTCGGCAAGTCCCGCCGCGCCGAACACCTTGACCATATCATTACGCGGGAAGCGCGAAATCGCCTCCTCACGCTCGGCCAAAGCTTGAGAGACGACCGAAATGGTCGCACCCGTATCGATGATAAAATTGACGGGCTTTTCGACATCGTCAATCCTGATTTCACCGCTCCAGAAACCGCTCGATGTAATGCGAATCGGAATCTCTATGCCCGGCGGCGGTTGCAGCGGGTCGTAAACAGGACGCGCCTGATCGCGCAGCATCGTTATGGTCTTCTCTCCAAAGTCAACCAGTGTCTGGTATTTCGAAAGCAGAGAGACGCCGATATAACCGTCAACTGCTTCGCTCGTATTAAAGAACTCGCGCAGATAAACAGGCACGCGATCGACTTTCGCTTCGCCGAACTGAATCGAGTCAAGGAAGCCATAGACGATCTCAAAACGTCCCGTGCCGCCAACTGCACGCGCCATTCCACCGCGCGCCACAGGCTTTAATCCGATCCGTTCAGCCGTCCTCTTTGAAACGACGCACATGCCTGAGCCTGAATCCACAACAAATCTGAACGTCTCCTTTGAGCCGTTGATGCGAACGCGGACGATGGGACGGTTGTTGACCAACTCGAAGGGGATCACGGTTTTTTGCGCGCCGCCGAGGCTGACGAGGTCGCTCTGCGTGCCGAGATAGCGTAGAAAGTCGATGAGTCCGCGAATACGCGCGCGCCTGTCAACGTCGGTGCGCGGCGCGATGCGTAAGAAACGCTCGAATGCTTCGGCAGCCTCTTTGTAGTGTTCCGAGTGTGCGGCGATTTGGCCGAGCTGGAATTGATAATCAGGCTCTTCGGGGTCGATGCTGACGGCGCGACGCAAACCCGCGAGACTCTCGTTGAGACGATTTTCATAAAAGGCAACCATCGCCAGACCGGCGACGGCAACGGGGTTGTTCTCTTTGAATTGGAGCGCCGTGCGAAACTCTTCGACCGAGAGACGAAAATCGCCTGAGCGTAAAAGCGCCTCGCCGAGAAGAGCATGCGCCTGATGAGATGCCGGGTCGGCCATGAGAACGCGCGCCGCGTGATCGAAGGCATCCTGCAACTTGCGCTGTTTAAGAAGCGCGGCGCTCAGGCCAAGTCGGGCTTCAAGGTTCTGCTTGTCCTTGACCAACAGCTCGCGAAAGATTTTTTCCGCATCCTCAAAATCTCCTGCGCGCAGAGCACGCGCGCCGCGCTTTAAGCCCTTTTCGCTTCCCTCCAGCGCAATCGCCGGACTAAATCCGAAGCAGAGAGCCATCATGCAGATCAAAGCCGCATTCAAAACACTCTTCGCTCCCGAACCTCTTACTTTCATCAGACAACCTCCATCAAAACGATAAATGATCAATGCGGAACACTGAATAAAGAAGCATTTACTTAAGTTCCGCGTTCCGCGTTCAGCACTCATCATTTTAGTATCTCTCCAGTTTTCATCGACCAGAGCACGAGGTCGAGTTCATCGAAGTCTATCTCGATGCGGCGCGCGAAATCGCGCAAACGTTCTTCGACGGCGAGGTAGCGCGTCCGCGTCGAGGGCGGCTGCGGCGAATCGATTACGCCAAGCTCGGCGAGGCTGCGCAGAATGTGTTTGTCGAGGATGGCATAACCTCGATAACCGATATTGCGCAGGAAGTGGCTCGACTCTTTGTAGCCCAGTCCCTTGATCCTGCGCTCGCGCGCCAACCAGTCGCGTCGCGCAAAAGGGTCTTGAAAATTTTCCCGGTACTCGGGGAACTTGAGCCGGCTGGGCGAGCGGATGAAGTCGAGCAGGCTCGCCCCCTTGGGGCAGAGCGTGCCGCGGTTCACCGGGTGGTCCGGGTCACCCTCGATGTGGATG
>CBDUCU010000532.1:0-3131 GCA_965365725.1 uncultured bacterium
CATGCCGATGTATCTGAAGGCTGCGCCTTCTCTTCCGTCGAACGAAATCTCCGGCGCAGAGACCGAGACCTTTACGGGCACAGTGCTCGCAAGCGATGCGGGCGCACAGCGCGACAACGAAGTCTATGTCGCCGAAAATGCAACCTACGTTAATGTTCCGGTCGAAGTCGATGCAGCCACTTTGAAGCTCGACGCGACGCTTTCATGGAACTACACCGACGTGCCCGAAGCCGGAGTCGGGCTGCCTGACCTCGACTTCCTGCTCTTTGACCCGAACGGCAATCAGATCGCATCGTCCGGCAACAGCAGCGGCCCCGAACACGTCGCCGCCGACACGGCCATCCCCGGCACATACGTCTATCGCGTCTACGGCTGGGCAGGTGTCAATACCGACTTCACCATCGAGAGCACAAAGCTCAGAGGCGGCGCGCCGCCCGTCGTGCAGCCCTTTGCGTCAGACTTGACGCTCGGCTCCGACCGCATCGACTTCGACGGCAGCTATGTGCTGAGGTGGCAGCCGCAAGGTCAGGTCGAGGGTTACGAGATTGAGGAATCGACCGACGGCGTAAACTACAAGGTCGTCCGCTCGGTTGACGGTTATGGAACGAGCATCGGTTTTATCAACATCCCCGACGGCACGCGCAGCTATCGCATCCGCGCAATCACGCAGGGCCGCATCGGTAAATTCGTTACCATACCGAGCAACGTCGAGAGCATCACGGTTGCGCGGCGCACAAGCGTCGATGCGACGGGCGCAATCTCTCTCGTCAACAAGACAATCGTCTTCGGTGCAGGCACGACCGATATAAACTCGGCCCTTAAGAACAATTCGTCAGTTGTCTATTACCCGACGGCGCGCGTCGAGATCGTCTCGGTCGAATCGAGCGGCAATGCTGTCCGCGTGGCAAATGCCGATTCAGGCAGCGACGGCGTTGCGGGCGCAGCCGTGTTCGACTATTCGCAACTCGTCGGCGCAGACCTTCAGCCCAACGAAGAGACTGAAGCGAAGGCCGTCAAGTTTACCAATCCGAACATGTCTCTCTTCACCTTCACGGCTCGCATCTATGCACGCATTCCGGCGGGCGGCACAAACGCGACGACCGGCGGCACAACAACAGGCACAACGTCGGGCGAGACGACTTCCGGCACAACCGGCGGCACCACATCAGGCGCGACAGCAGGAACAAACCTCACGGGCGGACAACTCTTGAAATTTACCGTCAATCCGCTGACCAAGACCGTCTCGATTACACCGCTCAAATAAAGCAGCATCGAACGCAGGAACGCACAAATAACAAAAGGGCAAGGCTTCAACATGAAGCGTTGCCCTTTTGTTATTACTAAGAAGCGGTAAGGTATACGGATGGGCACACAAATAGACCCACACCGTCTATCGCCCGGCATCACCCGCCCGCCCGCAAGGTTGAGGATGAAAGCCGCGCTGTTGCGGGTCGGGTGCATGCCGTTGTTAGATGCGGCGCGGCAAATCATACATCGGCCTCGATTTCATCGGGCAGGAAATCGGCCAGCCAGACTGTATAACCCTCGGCATCAACGCACTCAACGAGATAGCCAGCCACCCCGCTGTCGACGGCGTGGACGTGGACGATGGCACCGACATCGCCAATCTGCGGAGGTCGCATGACGGCTTCTGTCCCATCATAAGGGCGACCCGACTGGTGCAGCCGCACCACCCTGACACAATCAAACTCTTTCAGTGACACCATACAAGAAAGCATCTAACAAGCAGTTCACCTGATTAGCAAAAAGATCAGAGAAAGGGGATGGTCAAAGTGTCACATTAAATCAGTTGTTCGGCAAAAGATGAATTTCAGCACTAGACGACGCTATGTATAGTTAATAATTACCAAATCCGCTTGATCGGATACGCATCAAACTCCTTGTCCAGACTGATAATCTCTATCTGTTCAACCATAGCTTGGGCGATCATCAGCCGATCAAATGGGTCGCGGTGATGGAACGGCAACGCTGCTACGACGCTCAAGTGCTGCAAGCCAATCGGCAACACCTCGATATCATTCGCTACAATCTGCTGAGATATAAATTTTTCAAAATCGTCAGATAGGCTTAGCCTCCCGACGCTTACCTTGATGGCAATCTCCCATAGGCTTGCCACGCTTAACAACACGGCAACGTCTGATTCCAGCAGACTCTTCGCCTCAACGCTTAATTGCGGGTTATCCTGGATGAACCAGAGAAAGGTGTGAGTATCGATCAAGTACTTCATCGCATATACTCACGAAAATCTTCTAATGGTTGCTCGAAATCCTCTGATATAGAGAATAATCCTTTGCCGCTCCCACTCCGGCGACGCTTTTGTGATTGATAGATGCGTATAAGCTTTAAGACGGGTCGGTCATTCTGCGTAATAAGAATTTCCTCACCGCTTAAGGCAGACTGAAATAATCTATCAAGTTGCCCTTTCGCTTTATTGATGTCGATCTGTTGCATAATTCTGACCTTTCAACCTCAGCTTGAGCGCATTTTATCACACGATGAAAAAGAAGAATCGTTTAACCCGCGCCCATATTCATCTCTCGTCTTGTTGTTTGAGAACTTCGATCAAGCGGTCAGGATAATCCGTCATCACGCCGTCAACGCCGATCTCGACGAGGCGGCGCATCGCATCCATATCGTTTACCGTCCATGCATGCACGGAGAGGTTGCGACGGCGCGCGGCCTCGACAAATCCGCGCGTCAGCACATGCATGCCGAGACCGTGTTCGGGAACCTGGAGCGCCTGCATTGCAGGGCTGTAAGAATCAGAAACGCCTGTCTTGTAACGCGCGAGAAAATCGGTCGCCTCCGTAGAGCTGGCAGCCGTCGCGACTTCAGGGCAGGCGCGTCGAAACTCTTCGATAACAGACAGATGAAAAGAGGCGACGATGACGCGCTCAGTCGCTTTGCGCTCGCGCAGCATCCGGCATAAAGGCTCGACGATGGAGGGCGCGTCCTGCTTCGGCTCGATATTGATGCGTGCGTCGGGAAAGCGCGCGAGCACTTCTTCAAGCGTCGGGATGGTCAAGCCCTGACCTCTAAACGGAAACGTTCGCCCGCCGTCTGCCGTCCAGCGAAAAAGCGGCGAGCTGACAACCTGCGGCATATCAAAT
>CBDUCU010000533.1:0-3105 GCA_965365725.1 uncultured bacterium
CCGCCCTCCATCACGGCCACAACCGAGTTGGTCGTGCCCAAGTCGATACCGATAATTATACTCATTGCTTTTTGTGTCTCCAATTTAACCGCCACGCGCCCCAACCTTTGAGCACACGGGCTGAAATACGCTGTTCGTCATCCGCACGCAGAATGCCTTTGGTGAAGGCTAACAAAATTTGCGCGGCGACTTGAATGCCTGATTAATATAATACCTGAGTCCCTTATTGTCAACTTTTTATTAAGACACGCCCGCAAGGTTCTCTGGAGACCGGAACCCGCTTGATTTCTATAACTTAACTGTCTTGACGCGGCTCTCTTCCAGCGCGCCCCTCGTTCATCAGACGCGATACCCAGAAGACGTAATGAATCCCGGAGACAACCGCAAGCAAAGCGACAATTGTGTAGGTCGAAGGCAAAAGATACCCTCGCAAAGGCGGGAAACGTGCACAAATGAGGATAATGGTGACAGCCGTAATCTGCACGACCGTATTGATTTTGCCGAGTAGTGAGGGACGAAACCCGCGAAATCCTGTGACGACGTTGATGGCCGCCGCCCCGACGACGATAAACACGTCGCGGCTGATGACGGCCGCCGTCACCCAGAAAGGCACGGGCAGATGGTTCGTCTTGGCGATAATGCCGGGCGACGAGAGCGTGATAAAGGAGGTGACGAGCAGAAGTTTGTCGGCGATGGGGTCGAGGATTTGGCCGAGCTGCGAGCCTTGATTAAAGCGGCGTGCGAGAAACCCGTCGATGCCGTCGGTTACGCCCGCCGCGACAAAGACGGCGAGCGCCATCCCGAATCTTTGATAATAGAGCGCCGACACAAAGACGGGAATCATCACCATTCGGACGATTGTCAGCGCGTTCGGGATTGTGACGATGCGGGAAGACATTTGAAAAGTGATGAGTGATGAGTGGTCGGTGATGAGTCAGAGCCTTTTACTCATCACTCATCACTCATCACTCATCACTTTATTATTCCGCACTGCGGAGTTGTAAAAGCGTGACTTCCGGGCGGCAACCGTAGCGGACGGGCAGGACGACCGTGCCGATGCCGCGCGTGACGTAGATTTGCGTCTCGCCTCGCCGTCCGAGACCACGCAATATGCGCCGACGAACGCGCCCCGATGCCGAGCGTTCCGAGCGCCAGGTGACTTGCCCGCCGTGCGTATGGCCTGACAGGACGAGATCGACACCGGCACGCGCGGCGCGGCGCAAGATAACAGGGTTGTGCGCAAGCAGAAGCTTCATCTCGTCCGCGCTTGATCCGGCGAGCGCGAGCGGCAAATCTTCAAGCCCGACCATCGTGTCGTTGACCCCCGCGAGCCAGAATGACGTTCCTCGATGCTCGAAACGAAATCCTTCGTTGATTAGAACCTTAATGCCTTCGGCGCGGAAGAGGTCTGTGATGAGCGCGGCATCAACCCAGTTGTCATGATTGCCGAGCACGGCATAAACGCCTGAGCGGGCGCGCAGACGGCCCAACAATTCGGCGCAGGGCGCGATGTATTCGCGCTCATGCGAGATGTAATCGCCTGTGAGGGCAATGATGTCGGGCTGGAGAGAGTTTGCAATCTCAATGGCGCGCTCGACCTGTTCGCCGCTTGTGAAGGGGCTGTGATGGATGTCCGAGAGATGGACGATGCGGAGGCCGTCCATCTCTCGTGGGAGTTTTTTGAGTCCGACGGCGACGCGCTCAACCGTCAATTGATAAGGCTCGGCGAAGGCGGCGCGTGCAAACTGTGCGAGTCCAGCCGCCAGCGTGCGAAACGGCGTGGCGCGGTCTTGTTGCGAGGAGACACGACGACGCTCTTTCCAATTCGAGTAAGTTGCCATCGCTTTTCCGTTTTATATTTCGAGGAAGATTTGAAAGCTGCGCTTCTTCAAAGGGGTCTTATCTTATTGCTCCCAATTCCCTTCGGAAGCCCGCGCATTATATGAACATGAACAAATCGTTGCAAGGCCGGAAAACCATAGGAAGTCGGCACAAAGCGCTAAGCATTTGGAAACAACTGAAATACACGGAATTTGCAATAGGTTTCCCCATCTTCAACTGTTTATTGCTTGCTCGCACAGACCGGATTGCGAAATAAATTAAAGTCTGTCGCGTATCACAAGGGCCAGAAGATGGGGACAAGCAACATGACGATGGCAAAGACGGCGATGGTAAGAATCGAGCCGATCTTGACAAAGTCAAAGAAGCGATAACGTCCCGGCGTATAGATGAGCACGCAGGCAGGCTCTAGCGGTGTCAGAAAAGAGCAAGAGGCGGCGTAGGTGACGGTGATGGCAAAGGTGCGCGGATTGAGTCCAAGCGTGACGGCGGCTTTGACGGCGATTGGCAGGACGACGAGCGCGGCGGCCTGATTCGACATCGGCTGTGTCAGCGCAACGGTCAAAATAAAGAAGCCCGCGAGCACCGCCAACCCGCCATATGATGCGAAGTTATTGGTGATGATGTCTGCCAAGTACTGGTCGGCGTGCGTTTTCTCCATCGCCGTGCCAAAGGAGATCATGCCTGCGATAAGAACGATCAAACGCCAATCGACCAGACCGTAAATTTCCTGTGTGTGGATGCTGCGCGTGACGAGCAGGATAAGCACGCCGAGCAGCACGGCGATGGCAAGCGGCACTTTGATGCCGACAAAATAGTTTGCCACCGAGAGCAGAATAAAAAGGCCGAAGGCTGCAATCGCCCAGACCCTTTTTCCTGCGCGCACGCGCCGCGCCGACATCTCTTCGAGGAGCAGAAGATTCCCTTCGGCGGCGAGACGCTCGACCCTGTCGCGCGTTCCCTGCAAAAGAAGCACGTCGCCAAAGCGGAGCGTCACCGAGCTGAGCTTTGTCAAAAGCGCCATGCCGTGACGATTGATGGCAAGCACCGTCAGGTCATACCGGTCGCGGAAGTTTAGTCCGCGAAGCGTTCGACCGTTTAGGTCCGAGCCGCGCAAGACCATCACCTCGAACAGCTCAACGCCGTCGGTTGCAAGGTGTTGCTCCTCGCTCAATTCAAAGTCGGGGCGAATTTCGATTCCGGCTTCGGTCTTGACGCGCAGGGTGGGCGCGAGAGACGAGAGATTCGGCGTGATCGACTACGGAG
>CBDUCU010000534.1:0-3094 GCA_965365725.1 uncultured bacterium
CCACGTCCACAGATGACTAAAGACGACATTAGGTCGCTCGCCCCTGAGCGCACCATCCGGCCCGAACGCAAGAATAAAAGCACACACGGTCGAAACGGCAACCGACAGCGACGCGACCGCGCCGATAAATCCCTCGCTCCGCACGCGCCGCCCGACAAGCCAGTTGACAGCCGCACCGACGAGCGGAGCAAAGACCAGAACTGCGAGAAGATAGTTGTTCATAGAATAAAGAAGCTGTTAGCGATTAGCGATTAGCTGTTAGCTCAAAGATGCTTGCTCCCGCCGTCAAACTATCGATAAAAGTCGCAACCCGTCTGGCTAAAAGCGAATTGCTAAAAGCTAACAGCTGATCGCTAACAGCCCTCAATACTTCAAAATGCTTGCATCGTCCACGTCGATTGATTCGCGATTGCGGAAGACGGCAATGATGATGCCTAAGCCGACGGCAGCTTCGGCTGCGGCGACCGTCATGACGATGAAGACAAAGAGTTGGCCCGTGACGTCGCCGAAGTAGCTTGAGAAGGCGACAAACGTCAGGTTGACGGCGTTAAGCATCAGCTCGATGCACATAAACATCTGGATGGCGTTGCGCTTGATAATCACGCCGACCACGCCGATGGTGAACAGGACGGCTGAGAGAGCCAGATACCAAGAAAGCGGAATCATCTATGTCGCTCTCCTTCCGTGCGCGCGTCCGTCTCTGCCTCGTCACGCTCAATCTGCGCTTCGGCCATTGCGCGACCCGTCGCATCAGTTCTTCCGGGCTGAACTATCTGGCCGCTTGTTCCCGTATCCGCTACTAAACTCAAACCGCTCGGCCCTTGCGGAAAATCAGCCGGGCCTTCGGGTCTGGCAACCGAAGCTCGGCGCGCGAGCATCATCGCGCCGACCAAAGCCATCAGGATAAGTACCGACGTGATTTCAAACGGGAGAAGATATTCGGTGAAAAGCCCTGTCCCGATCGAACTGGTTAACCCTACGTCTGTTCTCGAAGCGATGGGGCTGGCGTTTGATGCTCCGCGCAGCGTCAGAATAAAAGCGGTCTCGCCGATAAGAACCGCCGCCAAAAGAACCGCAAGCGGGATGAGATGTCTCAGACGAAGCGGTCGGCGCGCCTCTTCCTCTACGTTTAAGAGCAGGATGACGAAGACGACAAGCACCATAATCGCGCCCGCATAAACAATCACCTGTACGGCGGCGATAAAAGGTGCGGCAAGCGTTACGTACAAACATGCGAGCGCGACAAAAACTCCGATGAGCGAGATGGCGCTGTAGAGCGGATTGCGCTGCACGACCATCGAGATGGCGCAACCCAGCGCGAGCCCGCCAAAGATGATAAAGAGAAGAGCCGTCATATCACACACGCGGCCGGCCGTCGGTTTAGCGAAGCCAGCCGGGGAAGAAAAACGCGAGCGTTGAAGAGATGATCACGTTGATGATTGCTACGGGCAGAAGAAACTTCCAACCGAAATTCATCAGCTGATCGAAGCGAAAGCGCGGCAACGTCCCGCGCAGCCAGATGTAGAGAAAGAGAAAGAAGAAAATCTTCAGGATAAAACCGAGCGCGCTAAACAGTCCGAACAAAAACGTTCCCGGCGTAAACAGAAGCGACAGGCCGGGCACGTTCCAGCCGCCCAGAAAAAGCGTCGTCGCCAGAACCGAGACCGTAAACATATTGACGTACTCAGCCATAAAAAAGAGCGCGAATTTCAAGGCCGAGTATTCCGTATGAAAGCCCGCGACCAACTCGGTCTCCGCTTCGGGCAAGTCAAACGGGACACGGTTCGTCTCCGCAATCGCCGAAATCAAATAGACGATAAAGCCGAGAATTTGTGGGGCAGGAAGTCGCCACAAATTCCACTCAAACCCGTACCAGCCTGATTGTTGTTCGACAATCGCATAAAGATCGAGCGTTCCCGACATCAACACCACGCCGACAAGCGACAGACCCAGACTCAACTCGTAAGAGATCATCTGCGCCGATGCGCGAAGGCCTCCCATCAGACTGTACTTGCTGTTTGAGGCCCAACCCGCGAGCGCAATACCGTAAACGCCGACCGAGGTGATGCCGAGAACATAAAGCAGCGCAATGTCGAAGCGCGCAATCGTCAAAGAGACCTGACCGATAAAAGGGATATCCGTGACAGGCCCGAATGGATAGACGATGATCGGCATCAACGCCGCGCCGATGGCGATTACGGGCGCAAGAAAATAGACGAACTTAGTCGCCTTGTCCGGAACAAGCTCTTCTTTGAGGATAAATTTTAAGAGGTCTGCAAAAGGCTGCAAAATTCCGCCCGGCCCCACACGGTTCGGCCCCAAACGACCCTGTATAAAACCGAGCACGCGCCGCTCGGCGAGCACCGTATAGGCGACAATCAGCAACACGACCACAAAGGCGATGTTGATGCCCATCAGTTGCCCCAAAGCGCGCGCTACGTCTTCACCGACAATGTCATTCAGCCAAGGCATGTTCTGTTTTGTCCGTCGTCAGTAGTCCGTCGTCAGTAGCTCTCTTTAATTCATTTAGTCTTGACGCATTCGTCAAATTAGAAGCGTCGCCCAAAAACAGAACAACGGACGACGGGTTGCTGACGACGGACAGATATTTCAATCGCCCGCGACAGCTGGTGCGTTGCGCAAGCCCTCGTCGAGCGTGATCTGATAAAGCGGCGAGACAAGAAAACTTTCCGGTTTCGGATTGCCCGCCGCCAGCAAGTGAAACTGCGGAACTTTTGAGGTCAGCACGCCGAGCTTGAATAGCTCGTGTCCGACGGGCGGAGTTTGATTGATCTTCTCTCCGCCTTCGGGCATCTCCTCAACAGATGCGCGCAGCGTTTCCAACTCGCGTGAGATGTCGCGTCGCCCCGCTATAGCGTGTTTGACCTGAACGGGTTTCGATTCGTCTTTAAGAAGAGGATAGCGCAAGCCTTCGTAGGCCGGGATGCGCTCGGAGATTTCACGAAAGACCGCGTTTGAAGACATCTGAAACCCGAAGCCCTTGCCCAGCGCATCGGCAATCTGCGCGGTGATGATCCAATCGGGCTTCGCCTGATGGACGGGCGGGATCGACTGGCGCACGCGCTGGACGAGA
>CBDUCU010000535.1:0-3092 GCA_965365725.1 uncultured bacterium
TGACGGGGGGCGGCGACATCTGTCTTACTTCCTTTCGTTGATTCTGCATGACAAAGAGTATAGCGAACATCGTGCCATCGGCGCATTGTGTTAGCGTTATTTTTTGAATTGAAGAAATAACAGGCCGATGATGCTTGAGACGATGGACGAGGTAATGATGCCGGTCACAAACCCGATCATCATCATCTTGAAATTCAGGAGACGAATGTCGGAATGAATGTCGGCCACCTGCGTAGCGACTTCGGTGCGAAAAGCCGTCATCTCTTTTGTTTGCTGCTCCTGCTTCTCCACGACAGTTTCGAGTTTATCGAGGACAAGCGCACCCATTCTGTCCCAAGTATCCGCCACCGGCCTTTTACACCTTTCCCTGCGTGAAGTCTGAGAGCGAGGACATCGACTTTGTTCACGCAGTTAGCAGGAATTTCAGACGCTCGATGTCGGATGCAAAGGCGCGACGCTCAGAGAAGCTCGGCGCGGCAGACTTTGACCTGAGACGCGCAACGATACGCACGGCGACGAGGCGCAAAATTGTTTGCACTTCGGCAAATCTTGCCTTTGTTTCGGGGTGACTGAGGTTGACGATATTCTCCGCGTCGAGTTGTGCGACAAAACTCTCTGCAAGCGGCAGGAGTTCAGCAACCGCAGACGCGTCAAACTTCTTTAATTGCTGAATTCGTGAATTAAAGGCGCGAAAGCATTGGTCAAGACGGGCGAAAGACGCGCGTTTTAGTTCCGCCTCTTCCGCTGTCATCCGGTTTGCCTGCACAAACGCGTCAATCACCTCGCCCGCGCTCGCAAGTGAGACGGAAATCTCTTCCGACCCCGCTTTGACGACTTTCAGGGCGGTCGAACCGCACGCGGTCTGCGTCGGTAGGAGCGACGCGGCGAGCATGAGGCAGACAAGCCCACGTTTTAAGCTACGCTGATCGACTTCGGCGGCTCTGATGTCGGCGACGGTAGAACCGCGCGGCAAACTGAGGGCAATCTGGAGACGCTCTTTTCCGATGTATTTCTGGGCGAGCGACCAGACGAGCGAGACAATCAGCCCGGCCAGCCCGATGATGAGCAGATTGACCTGCCCTTCCGTCAATGCGCCTTCGCGGATGAGATAGCCCGATAATCCTGCTAGAAGCCAACGCAAGAGCGAGCCGACAACCGCCTTAGCAAATTCGAGTTGCATACCATTTCCTTTCACTGCATAAAAATCGAAAAATTAAAACTGCCACGTACCGCGCGGCAGCTACCGCGACGCGGCAAAGGTTTGCATAACTTTAGTTTGGAAAACAAAAGTGATAGAAAAAGCTACTTTGAAAAAACTGTTTGTATCGGTACAATACGGCGGGACTGCACGGTCATAACTTGCGCGGATTGCGTACCTTAACCGCGCCGGGACAATCCAAGTCTTGGAAATCATTCAATCCTTCGCACCGCCTTCGGCGACGCTCACATCCGCCGACGTTAAACAATCCATCTCAAAAATTAAGGGCAACATCGAGGCGACACGGGCGGAACTGTTGCGCTTGTACTGTGGTCGCGCATGGGAGTCGCTTGGATACGCAAATTGGTCGGAGTTTGTCGAAGCGGAAATCGGGTTAAGCGTCAGTCAGTCGTATCGGGAGATACAGACAGCGCAGATCGAGGACAGGCTTTCGCCAATTGGCGAAAATACGGTCAACGAATATCAGGCGCGGGCGTTGATGCGCGTGCCTGTTGAGCGACAAGTCGAGGTCTTCCGTGCAGCGCAGGAGGCGGCGGGCGAAGGGAAATTGACGGCGCGGCACATCAGAGAGACGGCTGAACGGATGGGGTTAGCGCGCGAGCGATGGGGCGCTCGCGCGGCAGATTCGACGGCTAAAGATTATGACGAGGCGGAACTGCGAATGACGCTCAAGCAGTTCGAGTACGCATGGCTGCGGGCGGTTCACGGCGAGAAAATCATCTCACTTCGCCACAGGTCGCGGATCATCGACGATGCGCGCTACATGACGGTTGAGGAATTGGACAAGGCAATCGACGAATATAAACGGGAGGCGCGGCACGGTGAATGAAAAGATATTTCGCAGGTGTCCCGCCGCCGGAGATAAGGCCGCCGACTTTTGCGGTCTATGCCCGCGTACTTCTGCAAATGCTCGACGATTTAACTCTGACGGGTGAAGAATTTGACGACGCGCTTCGATGGTTCACTGAAAGTCTTGAGGACGTGGAGATAGTCTGTACTCTTTGCGCGCTCAAGCCTGCTTACGTCTATCGTGAGGTGAGCAGGAGGTTGCGCGCGACAGGTGTAGAGTCTCAGGGGATTGAACGGATTTGCGAACGCCTCGCTGCCGGCGTGAAACTGACAGACATCTCGCTATCAATCTAATTTCTCACGATAATCAGTATCGTAAAACCCGCTCCCCTTGAAATGCGCGCGAGACGGCACGCTCACCAGCCTGCGCATCTGCGTCGGCGGCACATCTCTATCGCCGTGCTCGCAGAGTATGCGCGAGTCAGATGAAAAGGATTCAATTCGTTCGACTCTTCGCCCGCACTCAGGGCACTCATATTCATAAATCGGCATTATCGTCTCCATCCTCGACGCTTGTTTAGTTTGGCGCGTGCGCGCGGGTCATAGACGTTCTTAGCAGTCTCGGCGCGTTCGAGTTTCTTGATCTCGATCTGGCGTTTCATCACGGCACCGGGCTGTTCTTCTGGCGGGAGCGTGGTGATGTTGACCTGTTTAGCGTGGGCAGGCAACGCTTCTTCAATCTGCTCTTTTGCTGTAAGCGGGGCGGCTTCCATGCGGAAGTGAGTAAAGAGCATCTGGTGGCCGTTGCCGTAGTCGTCCTGCTGTTTGAGGGGCTTTTCAGTAAGGAGACCGGACGTTGTAAGAGTCGGAGGTCGCCACCGCCAACGCTCGAACTGATAGCGGAGTAATTCAGCGTTCTCGTCGCTCGCCTCAGAAGGCAACGGCATGACTGTAGGCGGTTCGGTACGCTCTTTTACTAAAACATAGTAGCGCGTATAACCTTTCCATCCTCGACGAAACGGATGCGGCGTAGCGTAGTCAACGCGCATGAAGTGATTTAACTCTTCAACGCCTCCCGCCGCGC
>CBDUCU010000536.1:0-3089 GCA_965365725.1 uncultured bacterium
CGCGAGCTGCACACCCGCCTCGTCTATCTCGACGGTCTTGAGAGTCTTCTCATCTTCAGTAGAAAGCGGCGCGACGTGCGAGGAAAAACCGTCGATGGTGATCACGCCCTTCGGCGAGACGATTGTGGCGAGAGCCTGCACGAGCCGCCACGCAGGGTTCGGAACGATGCCGCCCCACTTCGAGTGCAAATCGGCGCGCGCGCCGTAACAGCGCAGCTCAAGAAAGCTGATGCCTTTGAAACCGAGATTGAGAACGAGACGCTCTTTTGTGTCGCGCGCGCCGTCGTCCCAGATGCAGCCATTGGCGCGCAGCAGATCGGGATGCTCGTCGACAAAACGATAAAGCGACGGACTCGCCAAGCCATCTTCACCCTCGATCAGAAAACGCAAACAGACGGGCAGCTTGCCGAAAGATTTCTGATAGGCTTCGACGGCGGCAAGACGTGCGACCAAATCGCCCTTGCTGTTTGACGCTCCGCGCGCATACAGCTTGTCGCCGACGATGCTTGCCGCAAACGGCCCTGAAGACCATTCGGAAAGTTGTCCGATGGGTTGCACGTCGTAATGCCCATAGACGACAACACAACGACTGCCCGCGCCGCATTCGCCGTAGATGATTGGAAACCCGCTTCCAAGCTTGAAGGTGCGCGTGCCCGCCCCGGCGCGCTGCAACATCTGCTCGACGTTTTCGGCCACCGCGCGCATCCCCGTCCCGCGTGCTGCCACCGAAGGCATCCGGCACAACGCCTGCAAACGCTCGACAAACGAGCGCGCGTGACGGTCAACATAACGGTCGAAACGTGTGAAAGTCATTTTGTGATGAGTGATGTGTGATAAGTGATGAATGATGAGTGATGAGTGATGAGTTATGAGTAAAGACCGCTTCTTACTCATAACTCATCACTCATCATTCATAACTCTCTTTCTTATCACGATAAAAGAGATATCGCGGATGCTTCGCGTCGCGCTCGAATCCGGCGCAGACCAGCCCCTCAGCAAATGCTTTTTGAAACTCTGCGCGGACGCGTAGCAAGGCGGTCTGCGCATATTGTGCGTCCTCGCGTACGAGCGCAGACCAATCCATTGGGATCTCGACGGCTGCGACCGCGTCGTCCGGCTGCGCGAAGGCTTCGCCGCGCGCAAGCGCACTAACGCGAGTTGAGGTCAGTTCCCACTCGGCAATGAGACGGTCGCTATCAAGACCGTGCGACTCTTCACCGGGGGTTGTGCTGTAATCCGTTCCGTAAAAGTTTACGGCGATCTCACGGACGACCGTGCCCAGACGATTGATGTTGAAATGCGCGTTGCGCGCGCGCATCGGCTCCCACGTCCACTTGATGAACCGACGGCCCTCGCCAAGCGCTCGCTCGCGCTGCGCCCACTTGAGAAGCGCGCCCACGCCCCTGTTCTGCACATCGGGTGCAACCGCCATCATATGAGAGTAGCCGACGACTTCCGAGCCTTTCGCGCCCGCGAGATGAAGAACAAAACCGACTAAACGCTCGTGCAAAAACGCACCGAGCACCCATCCGCCCGCGCTGCGCGCAACGACCAGATGACGGCGCGGCGACAATTCAAGATCGGGCAGTCCAAAAGCTTCCCGCTGAAGACGGACGCATCCGTCCAGCTCCTCAATGGTCTTTAACTCACGGATTACGATCTTTTCATCAGTCACACAAAAAGACCTTTCGGCGTTTGCCGGATAACATCCAAACTTGAAGTGAGGCTTGCTGTATGCGTTTGAGTTCAAGAAAACTGTAGAGCAGAATTTTATCCTGTCGCACGCCTCTTGTCACACATTACGTCTCATCATGGCCGAACGGCGGAGAGCGCTGTCTTTGAGTGGCGTGCCGCTTTCGTGCAGGTCGGAATGGATAGACAAACCGTGAGGCCGCCGCGCTCGCCCTCTTGTAAGCTGACGCCGCCGCCGAGCGCGCCAAGCAGACGGTGCGCGATGACAAGACCCAACTCGTTCATATTCGTGCCCCGCTCGTTTGGCGCGTCGACATCAACTGCGTCAAACAGATGCGCCGGGTCTTCAAGTCGCTCGCCTTCATCGGCGATCTCAATCGAGAGGCGGCGACGATTGACGGGCACGACCTTGACTGCGACATGACTACCGGCGGGGCTTCGACCGATAGCGTGTGCCAGGAAATTGTAGAGCACCTGTCTCAATTTACCTTCGTCTGAGACGACGTGGCCGACTCCTTTCAGCGTCTCGCATTCGAGCTTTACGTCCTGCTTTTCGGCCAGACGCGCGACGGCCTCGCACGACTCGCGCAGAGTTTCGCGCAACGAGAACTCATGCAGAAACAGCTCGGTCTGCCCGGCTTCGAGCCGCGACAGATCGACGAGTTGATTAAGACTTGCTTGAAGACGCAGACCCGAATCCTGAATCTTGCCGCAGAAGCGGCGCTGCGTCGGCGTGAGCGCTTCCTGATCGATGAGAATTTCGGTAAAGCCGAGAATGGAAGCGAGCGGCGTGCGCAGCTCGTGCGACATCCGCGCCAGAAAGAGCGAGCGGTAACGATTGACGCGACGCAATTCGCGGTTGGCCTCTTCGAGCGCAACGGTCCGCTCGCGCAGCTCCTTGACAAGACCCTCGATTACGTTCTCGAGTGTTTTCTCGTCGGGCTTGCCCGCTTTGTCTTTCGCGGAGGCCGTTTCAATTTTTTTCTTGTTGTCAGTCCTCTTACCCATAGCTCGCAGATGCTTTGCGGCAGCACACTCCCGGCTTTAGAAACTAACCTTCACTTGTGTTCTTTATTTTTCGGAAATATAGATTTCGGCTATAAGGAGTGTCAATGACGAGAAATATCCGAACAAAAAGCCTGACAAAGCTTTGCTAAAAAGACGCGCGCCATTTATTCCTGACTTCTAAATCCTGACTTCTGAATTCTTTGTCTGTTATGATTTTGCGGTCGCACGGCTTTTTTTGCCTTGCGGCCGTCTCCTTCATGAAGGGCCAACTACAAATTCATCCGCTCGGAGAGTTGCTTAAGGAAATCTCCGCCGCAGGATTATCCGGGACGCTGCGACTTGTGCGAGAGCGCGTCAAAGCCGTCATCTATTTTGAGGACGGTGCGATT
>CBDUCU010000537.1:0-3081 GCA_965365725.1 uncultured bacterium
CCGCCAATCGGTTGCAGGCAGTATGACAATATATGAATCGGAAAATGAAAATGTTTCCCCAAACTGGTCGCGCACTATATCGTCGAAGTTCGGGTTGGGATTCTCCGTTTGATTCTCTGTTGGCTGCGGTGCGCTTCTCCTAACTCTTATGTTTCGCCCGTCGGAATTGATAAAGACGCTTTGCGAACCGATAAAGAAAGGTTTGACTGCGATGCCAGTCGTCTCGATGTAGCGGTTGACGAGCGCACGACTGATGGGGACGACGGCCAAAATCATAAAAGCTCGTCCGCCCGCCTCGCGCCGGACGAGCGCACGAATCGAAGGCGTGTCAAACATCTCTTCCGACTCTTTCGGAGAAGCCATAAATGAAAAGCCGCTCCACTCCGCATGTCCTTTTAACCAGTCAGGCAGAGGCGCGTTGACGGGCGTTGAATCGCCGCCCACACCGCGCAACTCTTCGCTTCCAGTTGATGAGCTGACAAAATCCGCCTCTGCCAGATGACCCAACTCCGCCGCGCCTCTGCTTCCGCGCCAAAGCGCAAGACGCACGCCCGGCAGAGACCCTTGAAGAATCCGTGCGTTATCATCGAGCCACTTCTGAACAGCTTTTTCATCCGATGCAGAGGGAAACGCGGAGAATGAATCGGCGAGAGTTTTGACGCTCTCCAGCGTCTGCCGTTTAGTCGATTCGACCTCGACGTTGATGATGCGCGAGAGCACCTGTCCTGAAAAGATGAGCGAAGTGAGAAGCGTCAGCAGACCGAGCAACACTATCGGTGTCAGACCGATGAAGACGTAGGTGATGATCAGCCGCCGGCGGACGCGCCACAGAAGCTTGCGCTTTAACCAGCGCAGGCCCTTTAAACCGAAGTAGAGCAGCGTAAAGCAGACGACGAAGAACGTAACAACATCGAGCAGGTTGTCGCCGAAGGTTTCGTCGAGCTGCGTGTTTGCAAGAATAAACCACAGCACGAAAAGGCCCGCCGCCGCTAACGCGACGCGCGGCATCACACGTCTCAGCCATCCGCGCACGTCCGCGACCAGAGCTGCGTATCGTCCTTTGCCGTCGTTAAGCCCTTTCATCTTCTTACTCTTCTTGATTGCATGAAATAGAAAGAAAAGCTTCACCACAGAGAGCAGACACAGTTTTTGTCTTACACTGTTTCTGCAGAGTCTCTGTGGTGAAACAAATCCTTCATCTACTCAATCACTGCTGCAAAATTACGTATCTATCTTACACTCGCAATTAAGTTGATGCTTCAACCTGTCGAGGCAAGCGCGGGATCTGCTTTGCCGCTCTCGTCTGCGGTTTGCGTGATGTGCGCGGGCAGATGCAAACGCCGCGTTGCAAACATCAGCAGCCAGAGCAGACCGGGGCTGGCGCACAACAGACCTGAAAGAATCGTCAATGCACGCGGCGTGATGGCAAAGCCGAGCAGCCAGCCATAGAGCACTGTCGTCAAACTAACGGTCATGATCTCGGCAGCGCGGTCGGTGGTCGAGACGCGCCCGCGCAGATTGTCGGGCAAAAGTCTTTGCAACAAAGTCTCCTGCACGGCAAACTCGACTCCGATGACGACGCGCGAGAGAAAGATAAGAAAGATTGCCAGCCAGAGCGAAGGCATCACTCCGGCAAGCGCAAATAAGATTCCGTGCGCAAGCACCGTCCAGCCGATGAATGACACAATCGACCCGCGCAGCTCGACCTTTGCCCCGATGCGACGCGCCAGCATCATGCCAAGAAAGAGCCCTGCGCCGACGGATGAATAGACGAGCGAGACGGCAGCATCCGCGCTCATTCCGCCCGCGCCTGCAAAAACCACTGCGCCAAGCCTGTCATAGACGAGATTCATTGCGCCGCCGCCAAACGCCCAGATGATGTTGAGCGCAACGATTGCTGCAATCAACGGATGGCGCACAATATACTTCCATCCTTCCAAAACATCCGACAGGTATCCTGCGCGTCTCTCATTCGACGCGCCAGTTAAAGCTTCTCCGCCTTGCAGATGATCTTTCGTCTGATTTTCGCGCACCGCCGATTCGGGGATGAGCCAAACCGTGTAGGCGGAAACAAGAAAGGAGGCGGCGTTGATGGCGAAAGCAATGTGATAACCAAAGAATGCCGAGGCCACGCCGCCGAGCGCCGAGCCGACCGACATCAACAGGAAACGCGATGAATAGATGAGCGCCATGCCTGCGAGCAATCCACGACTGCCGACGATGTTTGGGACAGACGCGTTTTTTCCAGCCTCGAAGAAGGCCGCAAACAGCCCCATCAAAAACGTGCATGTATATGCAATCCACAAATCGCGCGCATCAGAGACAAGCAGAAACCCGAACGCGGCAACGGCACGCAACAAATCCGAGAGAATCATCACACGCCGCCGCGAGAAGCGGTCAACAAATGCGCCCGCCAGAGGCATCAATGCGGCAAGCGGCGCAAATTGCAGGACGACGAGAATTGCAGTCGCTTCCGGAGCGGCGTTTGTCACCGAGCGCACGAGTCCAAGCCCGGCGATAAAGTTGAACCAGTTGCCGAGTTCCGAGACGACCTGTCCTGAGAGCAAATGCCTGAAGCTGCGATTGCCCGTCAGCAATTCCTTGTATGTGAGCGACGACATTCGAGATAAATCTAAGCACGACGTTTTCAGCGTTTGACGAAGATTGAAACGCCTAATCTTCCATCAAAGTTCGCACGTGTCGGCGGATGGTCTCGCCGAGCGTCTGTAGGTTATAGCCGCCTTCGAGACAAGAGATAACGCGCCCGTCACACGTTTGCTTCGCCCAATCCTTAACAACCCTCGTCATCTCAACGAAGTCTTCATCCGCAAGCGAGAGCTGGCCCAACGGGTCTGACACATGCGCGTCGAAGCCCGCGCTGATGATGACGAGGTCGGGCTTGAATTTCGTATCGATCTCTTCAATCGCAGATTCAAACGCACGGCGATGTTCTGCGGCGGGCGTGCGTGCACGGAGCGGGACGTTCAACGTGTAGCCGCGCCCGCGACTGACTCCTGCTTCGCCTCGCGCGCCCGTTCCCGGAAACCAGGGATATTGATGCGCCGAGAAGAAGAAGACCGA
>CBDUCU010000538.1:0-3081 GCA_965365725.1 uncultured bacterium
TCTTCGGTGACTGTCTGACGGCGAACTGTCATTCAAGATGCTGCACAAGGGGCTAGACCCTATCACACACGACGAAAAAAATGCAAACGCACAAACCCGCCTAAATTTTTACGCGGAGCAAGAGAAAAGGCCCGCATGAGCTTCGTGCGGGCCTTTCGCTCTCTTCCGAATGTGATCGGTTGTAAAACCGCTTCTTTTGTTTATATTTCTTCGGCCTCGCGTCGGCGGCGGCCTCGGTCGCGCAGGATTGACATGATGATGACGAGCATCAACCCGACAAACATGATAATGAGCGCGATCTTGATGGCCGTCATCAAGAAGGCGACAAAAGTGATGAGCGATTTGAGAAGTGTGATAACGAGAAGAATGACGGTGGCGATTCCGCCCCACTTGCCCGCAACTTTAAGAAAGGATGACATCTCTTAAACCTCCTTTGAAACCCCTGCCCTGTGAAAAAGCAAACCACTTGAAAAACTCTGTTTGGTCTGCGCCGCAGTTGTCGAAATGATAACAGAGCCGCTTACGGATGTGCGAGGCGAAGTTATCTGTTTCAACTCAAAGGCGCGGCTCGGCTGACCATGGCTTGCCTTCGCGCGCCGAAACCTGAGTCAAAATCTCTCCCGCGCCAAATCTCGTTATTTCAGAAGCAAGCGATCCCGTTCCGATGGCTGACGGCGGGCGATTGACGTTTTCAAAGTTGAACGTCTCGCGTTTCTGGCGGTTGCGCGTCCAATCAAAGAGCATGTATGCGCCGAGAATGACGAGCACAACGGGCAGAAACTGTTTGACCGGAAGCTGTATGTTAAAGATCGTGTGAAGCAAAAAGACCGTTCCCAGAGTGATAAGCACAACGCCCCATGCCAGAGGATTTCCGTAAAGCCGCTTTGTAATTGCGTCGGACTCCGTGTCGGGCGCAAGACCGGCGCGGATAAGCTGTGCCGTGCGCACCGCGTCAACCGCCGCAAAGAGCCAGGTGCCGACCATGCCGAGCACAAAAAATGCCGTGCCTTCGGTGACGGTTGCCATCTGAAAGAAGCTTGCAAAGATCGTAAAATGGACAAGCGCCTTTGAGGTCTGTCCGTTGTAGGCCGCGCCGAGTCCCGGCGTGAGAAACGAAAGCAGAAGCGAAACAAACGGGGATGTCTTTCGGCGCACGACCTGCGGGCCTGCTGGGCGCGCCGCCTGCTGTTGCAAAAGCTCAACGCCCGTGACGATGCAATCCTGACAATAAGGGAAGCCGCGTATACGATGGTCGCAAGCAGGGCACAATGGACGCGCGCAACGGCTGCACTGCACGACCGCGCGATTTGGTAGGTGATATGAACAGTTGGTCAGCAAAACTTAAAAACCCCCGCCGAGACGCTTTAGTTCTATGCTAAAAAACCCGAGCTTCTTAACGATCCTTCTGATCGTTCTTCTGCTCCTGCCCCGACCCTTGCTGCTGCTGAGATTGATCCTGTTTGACATCAGTGCTGGCCGCGCCCTTTTCGGCAGGCGCGCCGACGAGATTTTCGATGCCGTCGGCAACGCGCTGAAGATCTGCGCCACGCGCTTTGTCTGCGCCCTGTTGATAAGTCTGTGCCGCCAGGCGAAGGCTCGCGCGGTACATGCCGCCGATTGAGCCGTCGTCAGATATGGTGTGCGTACCGACAAAAACAGCGATAAGAACCATCGTAGCGACGGTGGCAAACTGAGGTTGGACGACCGCATCGAGCCATCCGCGCATCCATTCCAGAGCACGGACGCTAAAGGGCGCGCGAACCTCTGCGGCTTCGGTTGTTCCGAGCGTCGCCTGAAGAATCCTTTCGTGAAGACCTACGGGCAAAAGCCTCTCTTCGCTGATATATGAATAGCAAGCGCCGATTGAGCGTACGACCTGACCGGGAAGCTCCGTGCAATTGGCACACAGCGCCGCATGCCGCTCCCAGCGATGAAAAAGCGGTGCGGGAAGAAAGCCGTCCAGGTAGTCGGTCAAATGCTCTTCAAAATCCGAGCAGGTCATCGAAGTTTCGGGCGCGGTTTGTGCAAGGATGTGTGCGTCGAGGTCGATGGATGGGAGCGGCGCTTCTGAGATGCGACACTCCATGATGGCGTTTTTGACTTCGTTGAGAAGCTCGTGACAGACCGGACAGCGCAGCGCGTGCTCGGCGCAACCGCGCTGCTCCGAAGGCGCAAGCGCGCCATCGAGATAATCCGTCAGACGATCTTCAAACTCTGTACACAACATTTTTATTCTCGCTCCATCCCTTCACCTCGAAACTATAAACTATGAACGCGGAATAAAATGCTTTTAGTTCATTGTTCATAGTTCTCAACTTCATCGTTTCTTTAAGTGTCGCTCATGGCGACGACGCGCATGCGCCGCAAAATCTTAGCTAACTCAATCCGCCCGCGATTGATGCGCGACTTTACGGTGCCTTCGGGAATCCTTAAAAGATCGACGATCTCCTGATAACTCAGCTCTTCGATGTCTCGAAGAATAACGCACGTTCTTAAATCGGGTGGCAGCTTGTCGATTCCGGCCTGCACCTGACGACCAAGCTCCTGTCTCTCAAGCTCGCGTTGCGGAGTGCCGCCTGCGGCGCGCAGGTGATAGGCGTGGCCTTCGAGGTCTTCGGCCTGTGTGTCCTGTGGGGCGCGTTGGCGGCGGCGATAGTCGTCAATGATGAGATTACGCGCGAGACGCATCAACCAGTTTTGCAGGTCGCCCTGTTTAGGGTCGTACTGGTCGAGCGAGCGATAGACGCGGACAAAAACCTCTTGCGTCAAATCCTCAGCCGCGTCCGTGCGAGAAGTGAAGCGGTAGGCGAGATTGTAGATGCGCCGGGAAAAGTTCTGCACGATCTCTTCCCATGCTGCCCCGTCGCCCGCACGACATCTTCTGACCAATTCGGCCCCGTCGCTTGCAACCACTATTTTCGCCGCTCCCACCTCTGTTAGCGCCCCTTCTCTCCGTCTCTCGCTGCCGCCGACTGAAAGTGCCTTGCGGCGGGTGGTCGAAAACCCTTGCTGCCGAACGGGGATACGAAGCGCGAAAGAGTAAAGTTCCCCCAGAAAAACAGTGAGCGATAAGCAGTAAGC
>CBDUCU010000539.1:0-3076 GCA_965365725.1 uncultured bacterium
TTTCTCTCGGCTGAAGAGCACGGAGGCTCCTGGACGGTGCGCATCGGCTATCCGCCCGAGATGGCGCGCTACCTCGTGTTCAAAGGCTCGGTGGCGGTCGAAGGCATCAGTCTGACTGTTGCCGGATTGACGGGCGAGTATTTTGAGATCGCGGTCATCCCGAAGACCTGGGAGGTGACAAACCTTTCGACTTTACACGCGGGCGACGCGGTCAATCTCGAAGCAGACATAATTGCAAAATACGTCGAGCGGATTCTCACGGTCGGGCGCAGCGCCGAAGGTACGGCGGTTGAATCGCGCATCACAAAAGAATATCTGGCCGAGCGCGGATTTCTTTAGATCGGGCGATTGCATGCGTTCAAGCAGGTTGCGGATGCAAAAAGGGTCGCTTTCGGGTAACATGAAGGCCGTCTTCAAATCTCCCAAAAGTCGTACCCTGATGAAGCAAAAAACGCCTTTCGCCTCCATCGAAGAAGCCGTCGAAGATTTGCGCGCGGGCCGCATGGTCATCATCGTCGATGATGAAGACCGCGAGAACGAAGGCGACCTTGCATGCGCCGCCGAACTCGTCACGCCTGAGATCATCAACTTCATGGCGACGCACGCGCGCGGGCTCATCTGCATGCCCTTAACCGAAGAGCGTTGCGACGAGCTGCAACTGACGATGCAGGTCGCCGACAACACTTCGTTTCTCGGAACGGCCTTTACCATCTCAATCGAAGCGCGGCGGGGCGTGACGACCGGCATCTCGGCAGCCGACCGCGCGACCACCATCCTCACAGCCGTTGATCCACGCACACGCCCGCAAGACCTCGCGCGTCCGGGCCACATCTTTCCCTTGCGCGCACGCACGGGCGGCGTGCTCGTCCGAACGGGTCAGACCGAAGCCATCGTCGATCTGGCGCGCATCGCAGGGCTTTATCCGGCTGGCGTCATCTGCGAGATTATGAACGCGGACGGCACTATGTCGCGGATGCCGGAACTTCGGAAGTTTGCCAAAAAGCACAATCTCAAAATCATCACGGTCGCAGACCTCGTACGCTACCGCATGAGAAAAGAGGTGCTCGTGCGCCGCGCGGTCGAGACCGATTTACCGACCGTTTATGGACGCTTTCGCGCCATCGCTTTTGAGAACGTCGTCAACGGCGACATCCATCTTGCGATGACGATGGGAGAAGTATGTACTGAAGACCCCGTGCTTGTCCGCGTCCATTCCGAAAACGTCACCTGCGATATGTTCGGCTCGCTGATTGACGACACGGGGCATCAGCTTCATACAGCGCTTGAAAGAATCGCAGCCGAAGGGCGCGGCGTGGTTCTTTACTTGCGCCAGCACGAAAACAATCTCGATCTCATACACCAGCTTCGCACCTATCAGATCATGCAGGAGCAGGGCTTGAGCAAGACCGAGGCGAGCGCGCAGACCGGATACGGACAGATGCGCGACTACGGCGTGGGCGCACAAATCCTGCATGAGCTGGGGTTGCGCCGCATTCGTCTAATGACGAACCATCCCCCCAAAGTTTCGGCCCTCGAAGGCTTCGAGCTTGAGATCGTCGATAGTGTGCCCTTAGGCTCGCCCGCGCGCGTGGAGACAAAAGAGCCTGTCAGTAGTCAGTAGCCCGTTGTCTGTTGCGCTGCGTTAGCAAAACTGTCACGTGCATCAAGTTCTCTCTCAAGTCGGCAAATAAAAACTACGGACAACCGACTGCTGACAACGGACAACTATTACTGCGCAGCTACGACGCTCTCCTGAAATAAACAATCATTAAGCCGTCTCGACTCCCCGGGACGGCTGACAAGTTGAATCCAAATGTCTGTTGACGAGCAAGACAAACGTCCGGCAGGGCGTGAGAGTAATGAAGGCGAGCCTGCGCCCGTAAAATTTACGGAGGGCGAGGGCACGTCTTTGTCTCCGCTTACGCCGCAGGGGAGACGCGCGCGCTGGCGCAGGGTCGTCAACCGCCGCAACGCGATGTGGACGGGCATTGTTGCCGTCGTCGCAATCATCGCAATCGTCGTCATTGCGCTGCTGCTCTATCGAACCGGACAGGTTGACCGCATCATCGCGCGTCAGATTGTCGAGACGTTTGCCAAGTACGGCATCCGCGCCGAGGTCGGCTCGTTTGAGACAAAGTTTGGGCCGAGAACGGCCGAGCTGCGCGACCTCAAGCTCTACGATGCGCAGACGGGTGCCGAGCTTGGACGCATCGAGCGCGTCGTAGCCACAGTCCGCATCGAGGATATGTGGGCCTTGAGTCTCAGGCGCAACGTCGATCTCGAAGCGTTGGAGATCGAAGGGCTTGAGCTGTGGGTCAAGTTTGACGAGCAGGGCCGCTCGAATTTTGCGAACCTGCGCCTGCCCGCGCCCGCTCCAAACAGCCGCATCCTCTTTTCGTATTCAACCGCTCACATCAAAATCAACAATTCCGTCATTCACTTCGACGACCGCGAGCACTCGCTCTCAGGCGAAGCAAAAAATTTGCGCGCAACCGTCCGGCCCGAAGATGTAAACGCGCCGGAAGAGAGCCGGATGAATCTCTTTGAGATCGTCATGACGGATTCGAGCTTTGTCTATGACGGGCGGAGCGTCAACAACATCTCCATCGAAGCGCGCGGACGCGCCAATCAGATTCGCGCGGACATTGACGAGCTTGTTTTGCGCTCGCCCGTTGCGGAAGCGCGTCTGTCGGGCGCGCTCGAAGACTGGCGCGCGATGCGTTACCGGATGAAGATTGAATCGAGCATCGACCTTACGCAAACATCAGACATTCTTCAGGCTGGAACAACACTCAGAGGCGCGGGCCGGTTTGCGGGAACGGTGACGGGCGAGGGCGACGACTACAAGGTTGACGGGCAGTTTCTCTCCGACGCGCTTGCGGCAGACGGCGTGCGCTTGCAGGGCTTGAACGTGACGGCGACCGGCGGCGGGAGCGGCGCTTCCTACGAGGCGCAGGGGCGCGTGGTCGCAGAGCTTTTGACGACCGGAGACTTTCGCATCAACGGGCTTCAGCTCGGCGGTCGCGTGGACGCTGTACGGGCTCGGCTCTGAGACACGCGATCTGCCGGGCTTTGT
>CBDUCU010000540.1:0-3074 GCA_965365725.1 uncultured bacterium
GATGCTTGTCGGAACAGACAAAGCGCTGGGCGTGCTTCCGCTAGGGACATTTAATCACTTCGCAAAAGATTTAAAGATTCCGCTCGATGTGGAAGGCGCGGCGCAGATTGTCGCCGATGGCATTGAGATCAAAATAGACGTGGGCGAAGTCAACGGCCGCATCTTCGTCAATAATTCAAGCATCGGTCTTTATCCGTCGCTCGTCAGACGCAGGCAGAAACAGCAGGAGCGTCTCGGACGCAGCAAGTTTTCGGCCTTTATCTTCGCGGCTCTCGCCGTCCTGCGTCGCTACCCATTCTTAAACGTACGCGTCAATGCAGACGGTCGCGCGCTCGTGCGTCGCACGCCTTTTGTCTTTATCGGCAACAACGAATATCTGATGGACGGCTTTCAGATTGGCGGACGCGAACGTCTCGACGCGGGTCATCTCTCGCTCTATGTCGCACACCGCACCGGACGATTCGGCCTGTTGGTGCTTGCCCTGCGCGCGCTCTTCGGTCGCTTGCGCGAGGCGAAGGATTTCGATGTAGTTAACGCCAAAGATATTTTTATCGAGACGCGTCGCCCGCGTCGTCTGCGCGTCGCCACCGACGGCGAAGTAACCATCATGCGCACGCCGCTTAGCTACCGCGTGCTGCCGCGCTCTCTGCGCGTCATCGTTCCTTCAGGAGGAACAGAGGAGACGTGAGTCGGCGAGCAGAATAAAGTTGGACGTTCTTTTGATTCTGACTTCTGATTTCCTGTTTTTCTTATGCGCACAATCGCACATCTCTCCGACCTACACTTCGGGCGCATCGACGAGGCGACCATCGAGCCGGTCGTCCAAACCATCGAAGGCCTGCAGCCTGACCTCGTTGCGATTTCGGGTGATTTGACGCAGCGCGCGAAGGAAGAACAGTTTCGCGCCGCAAGGGATTTTCTCGACCGTCTGCCGCGCCCGCAGGTGATCGTTCCCGGCAATCACGACGTGCCGCTCTATCGCGTCTGGGAACGTTTTCTTGCGCCGCTCGACAAATATCGACGCTTTATCACGGAAGACCTCGAACCCTTCTACGCAGACGAAGAGATTGCCGTCTTAGGCGTAAACACCGCGCGCGCGCTCACCTTCAAAAACGGTCGTATCAACGAAAAGCAGGTCGCCAAAATTCGCGATCATCTTTGCGCGCTATCCGACGAGACGACCAAGATCGTCGTCACTCATCACCCGTTCGACCTGCCCGAAGGCCATGACGAAGACGAGTTGGTCGGGCGCGCGGCGGTTGCGATGGAAGCGCTCGCGCGTTGCGGCGCAGACCTTCTACTCGCCGGACATTTGCACGTCGGGCACACGGGTCACACCGCAGAGCGTTACAAGATTGAGGGGCATTCCGCGCTCGTCGTCCAAGCAGGCACGGCGACCTCGACGCGTCATCGCGGCGAGACCAACTCGTTTAACGTGATCCGCGTCAAACACCCTTACGTCCACGTCGAGCGTCTCGCATGGCAGCCCGATATCAGGACTTTTCGCCCCGCGTCGGGCGAAACTTTTCAGCACACGCCGAAGGGCTGGAAGCGTCTGCCGGACGAGGCCGCCGCCGGCATCTCCTTTGACGAACGCAGCGGCCCGCTCCAACCCGCAGCCCCTCATTCGTAAAAAATTGCTCTTGTCATGTTACCGCGTGCCGGGGATGGGCTTGCGCGGAAACTTTTGATCCATCGTGGCAGCTTGATAGACGAAGGCGGCCATGATGGTTGCAGCCTGTTTCATGTCGTCAGGCTGAATGCGGTCGAAGGTGTCCATGTTCGAGTGGTGCGTGCGCGTTTCATACTCGACCTCGTCCTGTATGAACTGGAAACCGGGAAGCCCGATTGCGTCAAAAGCGAGATGGTCTGTGCCGCCTGTGTTCGACATCGAGAGCGTCGAAGCTCCCAGAGAGTTGAAGGGCTGAAGCCAACGACTAAAGAACGGCCAGGCGTTGGCGTTGCCCTGCATGTAAACGCCGCGAATTCGTCCCGTCCCATTGTCAAGATTGAAATAGACTGAAAACTTGTCGTGCGCAGGTTTCTTGACGAGTTGTGCCTGTTGGCCGCCCTGCGCGGCCGTGCCGGGAACGCTTGTCTGGCCGCCCTGCATCTCTCCAAAGTGCTCGCGCACGTAGGCGCGCGACCCCAAAAGTCCCTGTTCTTCACCAGACCAGAGCGCGATGCGGATTGTCCGACGCGGTTTAAGTCCCAACGTCTGAATGATTCGTACGGCCTCCATCGCGACGGCTACGCCCGCGCCATTGTCGGTCGCGCCCGTCCCCGCGTGCCACGAATCGAGGTGGCCGCCGAGCATCACTATCTCGTCTTTGAGTGCGGGGTCTGTGCCGGGAATCTCTGCGATGGTGTTGTAGCCCATCAAATCTTCGTCGTAAAACTGCGCGTCGATTTGGACAGAGAGCTTGACCTGCTCGCCCGCTTGAAGCATGCGAACAATGCGGTTGTAATGTTCCGGTGCCAGCACTGCCTGCGGCGGAATCTTCGGCGCTTCTTTTGAGTAGGCGCTCGGGCCGCCGCGTCGAAAGAGCAATGCCATGACGGCGGCGGAATCGCTTATGTCAAGATCGACAGGAATCGTCACGGGTACAGAGGCCGATTGCACAAAGACCGTTCCGCCGTCGCCGCGACCCGGATCGAGCACGAGCGCCGCGCCTTCATTGATAACGAAATTTGCTTTCTTGATATCAAAGACGCGTTGTTTGAGTTGTTCGGGCGTAAAGATAGGGGCATTGCGCTGGCGCGGCGCAAGAGTGGCCGGGTCTGGCGCGTTGGCCAGCTCAAGCAACTCTTTTTCGTTGAGTCGCGTGCCCTGTGGCTCAAAATGCGCTTTGATCTCGCGCACGGGGCTTGTCAAAACGATTTTGCCTGCGAGTCGTCCCTTAAACTTTTCAAGCTCCGCCTCGTTTTTCGCGTCCACATAAATCACTTCTGACGTGACCGGCCCGTTTGTCGAAGGCGACCAGGCCTTCGGATAGGCAATCAGTGGGAACGATTGCGGCTCGACCACCTCAGCCGAAAATCTTTTCAAAGACCAGCCGCGACCAAACGGCCCC
>CBDUCU010000541.1:0-3038 GCA_965365725.1 uncultured bacterium
CCGACAAAGCTTCATCCACTTTGCCCATGCTTAAAAGCAGCTCGACGGCGGCGAGAAAAATGCCGCTATTGTTGGAGACCACTCCGGCTTTTGATGTCTCTGTCGGAATAACGAGTGGGCGCGATCTTTCCAGCAGGGCCATCGCCCGATGCAGACTCGAAAGAGCTTCATCCGGTCTGCCCAACGCTTGCTGTGCCTGCGCGTGCGTGTAGAGAAGCGCCGCTTCGTTGACGGGATCGCCGCCTGTTTTTGGATAGAGTGCAAGAGCGTGCGACGATGCGGCGAGCGATAAGGCGGCCTTCCCCGTTTTGAGATGAACGCGCGCCATGCCCTCCCATACTTTTCTCTCGGCGAGAATGCTTTTTTGCTCGCGCACGAGCGCCAATGTCTGCTCTAAAAGCTGCGCTGCCTCCGTAAATCTACCCAGTTCGTATAGAAGGTTCGATTTTATGAAGAGCAGCTCGTTTCTCATCGCCGTCACAATCTTTGGCGACTCCAGCCGCGACGCTTCCTCGACGCGCTTTAGCCCGCTCTCAAAATCACCGCGTGTGTGTTCAAGCAACGACAGCGCAGCAAGCGCGGAGAATTCTGTTTGTGGATTGTCAGTCGTGCGCGACAACTCAAGAGAGTCGAGCAGAGCCTTCTCAGCTTTTGGATAATTGCTCGTAAGCGTGTAAACGCGCCCCATGTTGCGAAGCACATTCGCTTCCGTCGCTCTCTCTTTGAGCTCGCGCGCAGTGGTAAGACTTTGATTGAAAAAGTAGAGCGCATCACTATACTGGCCTGAATTCATGAGCAGTACGCCTGCGCTGGTCAGATACAAGCTTTGAAGCTTTTTTTCGCCCGCTTCGCCGGCGAGCGTTGAAGCTTGTTTGAAAGGCTCGATGGCATCCTCGTAACGTCCCGCGTGAAATACCGCCAGGGCAACGTAGTTCAAAGACCGCGCTTGTCGTAACTTGTCGCCCGCCTTTTGACTTAAGACGAGCGATTCTTCGGCCTTCTTTGAGAGTTCTGCAAACTCACCTTTCGATATCAGTCGCCGACATTCATCGATCAATGCATCGATCTTCGCCGTCTCTCCCGGTGATGAGGATGTTTGCGGAGTCTTCTGGGCGGCTGACGGCATCTCTTGCGCAAGGAGATAAGATGCGTTTGAAGAAAGAATGAGAAGCAGCGTAAACGCACGTGTTGCTTCTAAAGCAAGACCTGAGCGAACGCACGTCCGATTGTCTGCATTCTGTTTGCTGAATCTCATCATTTTTCTACAACTCGCAAATCATATTCTGCTAAAAGCTCGTCCTGCTGCGCCGCACGCCCCCTTTGTCCGAAAAGCTTGACCACATATTTTCCCGCTTGCAGACGCGAGGCGGGCACGCTCACAGTCAATGCTCCGTACCTGTTCGGCTTGGCCCCCACGACTGTCTCGACAACGCGCGCGCCCTTAGTAAGAATCCGAACGCGAAAACTCTCAAAGCGATTGCCCGGCTCGACCGGAATCCACAACAGAACATTTTTTGCGTCGGCGGGAACGACGACCTGACTCTCTGTGCTTTGTGCATCCCTCGTCGCCTCAAGCGTGACGATAGGGACATTCGGCTGCACCTTGTCGTCCGCACGCGCAATCAATCTCTCTTCGGTCGTGCGTCGTGCGCTCGTGTCGCTCGCCTGCGTTTGCGTTTGAAGCTCGCCCGTTAATTTAGAGCGTTCGCTGCGTTCAAGTTCCAACTGCCGTTCGGTATCTTCAACCCGCGCTCTGGCAGCTTCCAGGCTTTGCTGCTTTGCTTGCTCGGCCTCTTCCCTCGATTGCCGCTCTCTAGCGATCTCCTGACGCAAGGCCGGGATTTGACCGAACCAAACCCATAGCAGCCCGATGCCCAGCAATAAGGAGGCTGCAAACGAGAACGCAAAAGCCATCCTGAGACGATTGAATCCGAATAGCGAGGCAGCAACGCCGCGCGCTTGAATTGTCTCGCCTGTCAGAACGCCGGAACGCGCTTCAATGCGCACGCCTGCAATGAAGCGCGCGGTCGTTTGCACCTGCTCGAAACATTCGTCACAAGAAAAATAGTGCTCTTGAAACGCGCGCCGCTCGCTGAGCGGAAGGCTATGCAGCATGTAGCGTTCGATAGTCTCTTGCTGTTCCGGCGCGTGATGATTCATCTCAATAAATAGTGTGCGAGCGCGGCTCGTTGTATCAATCGCGCTTCAATTTCTTATAGATTTCTCGAAAGCTTTTTAGCGCACGCGATTTAATCAGCCTCAGACGCTCCGCTTTGATTCCGAGCGCGCGTGCAATCTCTTCCTTCGGCAGCTCCTCGTAATAATACATCCGCAAGAAATCTCGTTCTCTCGATTTTAACTTCCCGGCAACTTCTCTGACAGCGCGACATGCCTCCTCGTCAAGAAAGACCGACTCTATTGAATGCTCGTCGGCGCGTTCGAGTTCGCTGCCGTCGAGCGGCTGCGCTTTCTGTTTGAGACGTATCTGTTCGCGGATGACATTAAGCGCGATGCCGACGATAAACGAGGGGAGAGAGTCTGGCGAGCGCAGCTTATCTTGCCGGAGCGCCTGTATGACGCGCAGAAAGGTTTCGGCGCGCACGTCTTCGGCATCCTCTTTTGAGCGCAGTTCGCCAAGCGCCAGAAAGTAGATGCGCGCGGCGTATCTTTCGTAGAGCGCGGTTTCTGCGCTCGCCTCGCCCTGCCGGACGCTGAACACCAACTCGCTGTCGAGGATCGCGCGCTCGCTCATAATTGGGCTGGAATTCTATTCCCAAAACAACCGGGCGGGCAATGAGTTTCACATTTTCAAAAAAAGTCGGAGCCCCATTGATACATTTCGCGCACGTCCGACACTATGTCGCGAACGCAGCAATTTCCTTCGACCTAAGAGGAAAAGAAAATGAAAAAACTGTTCCCTGCTTTATTCGGCTTAGTCGTTCTGACAACACCGCTCTCCCCGCCGGAGTCGTGCGCGGCTCAACGTCGCCGGACTGTGGTGGTATCGCGTCGCCCAGTAGTGGTCAATCGCCCTGCTG
>CBDUCU010000542.1:0-3035 GCA_965365725.1 uncultured bacterium
GCCGGAAGCGCCGCAAACAGCCGCAACCCCTTCAACACAGCCCGCCGCTTCTGCTTCGCCGACTCCCGACGACGCGCAAAAAAGCGCCGATAAGAAGCCCGTCGAGATCGTCTTTGAAGGAATCAGAGCGCGTTTGAGTCTTCTCCCCGTCGGGTTAGACGTGAACTATCAAACCATCAGCCCCGACGGAAAAACAGTCGCGCTCATCGCATCGGCGGCCAATCAGTTCAATCTCTACGTCTATTCTTTGGACGAGCTGGCGCGCGAGCCTTCAGTCGCCAAACAGCTCACCTCAACGCCCGGCTTCAAATCGCTCGCGCAGTTTTCCCCCGACGGTAAAGAGATTTTTTATCTTGAGAACGGGCGCATCAACGCCGTCCAGATTGAACAGACGCGCACGCGCGCTCTGCAAATTACAGCCGAGATGGATGTCGATTTCGCGCGCGAGAAGATGGAGGTCTTTTCTCAGGCGTGGACTTATCTGCGCGACCATTTTTACGACGAGAATTATCACGGCGTGAACTGGCCGGAGGTGCGCTCGACTTACGAGCCGCGCGTGGCGGGCGCGCGCACGCCCGACGAGATGCGACGCATACTTCAATTGATGGTCGGCGAATTAAACGCCTCGCACCTCGGAGTGTCCGGGCCGTTTAATGCGTTCGTCACACAGACCGGACGCTTAGGCCTGCGCTTCGACCGCTCGGAATACGAGCGCAACGGTCGTCTGCGCATCACAGAAATAATTCCGCTCTCTCCTGCCGCGCTCTCGGGAAATCTTAAACCGGGCGATTATCTGCTCGCCGTCGATGCACAACAAATCGACGCGCGGACAAATCTCGACGCGCTTCTCAGCTTCAAAATAAATCGGCGCGTGAGCTTGACCGTTGCATCTTCATCGGACGGAGCAAACAGGCGCGAGGTCTTTGTGCGGCCCGTCAATTCAGCTACGGAGAAGGCTCTGCTTTATCGCAAATGGGTTGAAGACAATCGCGCTTACGTCGCGCGCGAGAGTCGCGGGCGGCTCGGCTACGTCCATCTCTTCGATATGTCGTCGGCCTCGCTCGCGCAGCTCTACGTCGATCTCGACGCAGAGAATCACGGGCGCGAAGGCGTGGTCGTTGACCTACGCAATAACAACGGCGGCTTCGTCAACGTCTATGCCATCGACGTGTTTGCGCGTCGAGGTTATTTGACGATGACGCCGCGCGGCGCAACTTCCGCGCCCGCGCGCACAGTGCTCGGTCAACGCTCGCTTGAGCGCCCGACCATCCTTGTCATCAATCAACACTCGCTCTCGGACGCAGAGGATTTTACCGAAGGCTATCGCGCGCTCAAGCTCGGTAAAGTGGTCGGCGAGCCGACCGCCGGTTGGATTATCTACACCTGGAACACTTCGCTTATTGACGGCTCGACGCTCAGGCTTCCGCGCATGAAGGTGACGGACAACGCAGGAGTCAACATGGAGCTAAGCCCGCGCCCCGTCGATCTGCCCTCGACGCGCGCCATCGGCGAAACCTACACGGGCCGCGACACGCAGCTTGATGCGGCCATCGGCGAGCTTCTCAAACAACTCGATGCGCGCGGCGGCGGCAAATAATCCTGACAAAGTGCGTCGCCATGTTCGATTTTCTTCGCTGAAACTTGAGCGGCACGACTAAATTGCCATCTCCGTCGTGCGTGTTTATCCTTACGGCGTAATAAGTCTGAGCCTGTGGCCAAAAAGGAGGTCGCTTGTGTCTTCGCTTCCGAGTTATCGACTGAGTCCCGAAGAATATTTAAGCCTCGAGCGTCAGGCCAGGCACAAAAGCGAGTACATTGACGGCCTTGTGTACGCGATGGCGGGCGGGAGCGAGCGCCACAACTTGATCGCGGCCAACGTCATCATCGCCATCGGCCTGCAACTTAGAAATCAACCCTGCCGCGTCTATCCGGGCGATTTAAAGGTGCGCGTGCCAAACTCAAAAAGATTCTTCTACCCCGATGTGTCGGTGGTGTGCGGCGAGGTCAAATTCGCTGACGACGAACGAGATGTTATTCTCAATCCGACTCTGGTCGTGGAAGTATTATCCGAAAGCACGATGGCTTACGACCGGGGCACGAAATTTCTCTCCTATCAGCAGATCGAGTCTTTACAGGATTACCTTTTAATCTCGCAGGATGATTTTCTCGTCGAGCGTTACGTCAGACAAAGCGACGACGCATGGCTTTACACAAAAGTCGCCGGTCTGGAAGCGACGCTGTTTCTTCCTTCAATCAAATGCGAGGTTGCCTTGAGCGATGTCTATGACAAGGCAACATAAAAGGGCTTTGTGACGGTCGATAAAGTATTTGGGAGCTTAGCGAATGGTTAGTCGCAAACGCGGCGCAGATCAGAGCAACAGCGAACTGGCGGGCGCTTCTGCGTGCCGGAATAAGTTTCTAAGATTTTTTCCCGGCGGCTTCCGCGACGAGACATATATTGCGTGGGAGCGCGAGTATAAATGGGAGGCGCACGAGCGTTGGGAGGCATCGCTTGGCCGCAAAGAGTTTGGAAAGCTTTTGCGCGCGGGCGAGTTTTCGGAGATTGCCGGTCGCGCGCTGCGCGTCGAGCAGCGCACGCGCCACAGCATGATCTTCTCATTTGAAAAGATGGCGCTGCGCGACGCTGTTAAGTCAACGGAGGGCGCGCAACAGTTTGCCGAAGGCTTGTACGATTTTCTTTACGGGGCGGGGAGCGAGCAGAAAAGATTTGAGCGTTGGGTCGAGACTGTCGGCGTGCTTCCACGCAAACAGACGCGCGTTTTGACGTGGCCCGTTGTCACGGTCTTTGGGTTTTTGGCCGCACCAGACCGGCACATTTTTCTCAAGCCGAACGTGACGCGCGCCGCCGCACGCTCTTACGGCTTCGACTTTCAATACAAGTCGCGCCCTTCATGGGAGACTTACGCGAGCCTTCTGGAATTTGCCGCGACCATCCGCCGCGACCAGCGCGACCTCGCTCCACGCGACATGATCGACATCCAATCTTTCATCTGGGTGCAAGGCTCGGATGAATA
>CBDUCU010000543.1:0-3030 GCA_965365725.1 uncultured bacterium
CCCGCCGAGTCCGATGCCGACGTAGTTGAAGTCGCTTCTCAGAATCGTCTTCTGATTGATCGGTTTGAAGGAGCCGCCAAACTGCATGCTGTGCGTGCCCTTCGTCCATGTCAGATCGTCTCGGATCGTCATCGTCGGAACTTCTCTGCTCTGAAGGCTGAAGTCCGGGAAAGGCGTTGAGAGAAGGCCGCTAAAATTTCCGCCGAGCGAGTCTGGCGAGCCGAAGACGTTGGGGAACGACGGCGCGAAAGGGGCGGGAAATTCCAACCCTGAGAATGACAGTCCGACGCGCGCGTCGTTGACGAGATTGGGCGTGAGAATATAGTTGTGGCCGATGACCCATGCATGATCGTCCGTCACGATCAGACCGCTTTCGGGGTCGCCCGGAAACTGCTGCGCGACTGTATTTGTAAAGTCGGTCTGCGCCGCGCGCACCAGGCTCAAGCGACCAAACAGACGCTGACGCTCGGTCGGAGTCCAATCGATGCGCGTCGTGTAGTTGTTGTCGGCGCGGCTCGTCGGAGCGTTGAAGCGGAAAGCGCCGGTGTTGATGCCGTTGCCTCCGGTCAAATCGTTGGGCAAGGGGTAACGATTATTGATGAGCTCGAGCAACGGTTGGTTTGCACCGATGCCGCGCGGGTCAAGAGCCGCTACCTGCGCCGGAGTAAGAATAGTGATGCACTCCGGTCTTGTGTTGAGGCGGGCGCTCGTCGGGCAACCCGGTGTGTTGTTCAAAAAGGCCAATCCGCCGTTGCGGAAGTGTTGAAGCGGAACGGTGCGCGTGTATGAAATTCCCTGCGCGTCGCGTCGTCCTTCATAGTCGAAGAAAAAGAAGAGCTTGTCTTTGCCGCTCCAGACGCTGTCGCCGCCTACGCCAAAGCGCGGCAAATAAACTGGGCCGCCGATTGAGCCGCCAAACTGGTTGCGCGTCAACTGTGGACGCTTAGTGCCGTTCTTGTTGTTGAAGAAGCTGTTCGCAGCAGTCGCCGCCGTGCGGTTAAATTCGCGGAGCGAGCCGTGAAATTCGTTGGTGCCGCTCTTGGTCACCAGCTGAATCTGGCCGCCGCTGCTGCGACCTTCGGCTGCGCCGGGGTTGGCCGAAACGGTGCGAAACTCCTGAATCGAATCGATGGGCGCGTTGCCGGTCGTGGCAAAAGCCTGTCCGGTCGCCTGATCGTTGGCATCGATGCCGTCAACCGTGATGTTGCCCTGATCGGCGCGCGAGCCTGTCACGGAGCCGACGCGGTTGGTGGCCGTAGTGCCGACGTTGTTGCCGACTACACCGGGCTGCAATCCGATGAGCGAAGCGGGCGAGCTGCGGATTTGGACGGGCAGGTCCATGATGCGGCGCGTCTCGATGACGTTGCCGATGCTGGCATCCGTCGTGTTAAGCGTCGCTTCGCCCGCAGCCGTTACTTCGACCGTCTCGGAGACCTGTCCGGCTGAGAGCTGCACGTTGTGCGTCTCGGTCGTGCCGACCGTGAGCGCAACCTCGTTGATGACAAAGGTCTGAAAACCCGGCGCGGTAAAGCTCAGCCGGTAGGCCTGGCCGGGCTGCAATTGATTGAATCGATAAACGCCCTGATCGTCGGTTGTCGCTGTCAGCTCTTTTGATGTCCGCGTATCGGTGAGCGTCACGACCGCGCCGCTAATGACTGCGCCTGAAGGGTCTGTGACGATGCCTGTGACGGCGGAGGTGCTCGACGTGGTCTGCGCTAAAGCAACGAGCGGCAATAGCAGCAGAAGCAACGACATGACCAGCGTGTGTTTCATTTTGGTCATTACTCTATCTCTCCTGATTCTGATGGAAACGAGGACGGCGAACGGTGTTGCGCTGATTTCAGGTAACCCCTCGTCGCCGTACAATTATTTGGAATTGCAAAACAGAAAGCGGCCTGTTGCTCACTTCACATCTAAAAAAAGCAACGATTATGCCGTCGCAGGAGCGACGCGTTGATTCCAAGAAACTGCGTTTGTTTATCAAAAGCGAGATGAGGGCAAAGACGCGCGGCGGGCAGCGATTTGAACATGAAATGATTAGAAATATGATGTCATGAAGATTCGCGTTTCCATGAAAGTGGATTTTCCTGTCAGGACTTTAGTGAGGCTTCCAATCAGGAGCAAATAGCACAAGAGCTAAAAACAAAAGCCGCGAGCGCAAGTTGCAGTAACTTGCGCTCGCGGCCTTTGATTAAATGCGGGCCGGGTTAGACGGTCGCCGCCTCGCAAGAATCGAGCACCGGCGCGTCGCCTTCGGGCGGCTCGCCCTCTCCCACGTAGAAGCGTCCGGCCTTGACGGTTTCAAAGTATTCGCCGATGCGTTCGAGAATCTCTGCGACCGAATGCGAATGATAGACGACTTGACGGAAACGCGCGCCGCCCGGAAGACCGCGCGTAAACTGTCCGGCCAACTGTTTCATCCGACCGATTGCCGCCATCTCGGGCATATCGGTGCGCAGCAATTCAAAGTATTCAAGCAGCACGCCGCGCTTATCTTCCAAAGTCGGCTCAAAAGGCGTGCGGCCCGCAATTGCGTCTTCAATCTGGCGAAAAATCCAGGGATTGGCCATCGCGCCGCGACCGATCAGGATGCCGTCGCAATTTGTTTCACGCCAACGCGCAAAAGCGTCTTCGACCGTCAGCACGTCGCCGCTTCCGGACACAGGAACTTTGACCGTCTCTTTAACTTGTCTCACTAAATCCCAATTCGCGCGCCCCTTGTACCCTTGCTCTTTTGTGCGTCCATGCAAAGCGATGTGCTCAACGCCGCACGCTTCGGCAAGGCGCGCCGTCTCGACCGCGTTGATCTTGTAATCGTAATAACCGGCGCGAATCTTGATCGTGAGCGGAATCTTAATCGCTTTTCTGATCTCTTTGAGAATCTGTTCGAGACGCGGCAAATCTCTCAACAGACCGCTTCCGCCGCCGTGCTTGACGACCTTCGGTGCGGGACAGCCGCAGTTGATATCGAGTATGTCCGCGCCGACCTCTTCAGCCATCTCCGCAGCCATTCTCATTCGTTCCGGCTGC
>CBDUCU010000544.1:0-3027 GCA_965365725.1 uncultured bacterium
TAGTTGGCCCAATCGATGACCGAGCCTCCGGCGATTCCGATCTTGAAGCTCTGGCTGTGCGTGAGCGCGTAAGAAGTCATGGAGCCGCCATAGCTCCATCCCCACAGACCGATGCGCGAGCCATCAACGTAAGCGAGACTCTTTAAGTAGCTCACGCCGTCTTCGAGGTCGCGCAGCTCGACCGCGCCCAAATTTTTGTAGCCGGCCCAGGCTGATTCGACACCTTTGCCGCTCGCCGTGCGGTTGTCCAAAATCCAGACGATGTAACCTTTTTGCGCAAGCATCTGATGCCACAGATACGCTGCGCCGCCCCATGAGTTGCGCACTTGCTGCGCGTGCGGGCCGGCGTAGGTAAAGCTCATCACCGGATACTTTTTATTTGCGTCGAAATCGGGCGGACGAATCATGAGAGCTTCCATCGTGAAGCCGTCGCGCGTTTTGACTTGCAGGAACTCTGCGCGCCCGAGCTTGTACTGACGAAGCGCGTCAACGCGGTTCTCATCGATGACGCGATTGAGCGTGCCGTCCGCGTTGTGAAGACGAATTTGTGTAGGGGTGTTGATGTCGCTCCATGTATCGACAAAAAGCGTGTGCGTCGAATTAAAGCTTGCGCGGTGCGTGCCTTCCGTCTTAGTCAGGCGTTGGAGGCCCGCGCCGTCGAGCTTGACGCGATAGACGTGCTCGGCGATGGGGCTGTGCTCTGTGCCGCGAAAATATATCCAGCCGTTACGCTCGTCCACGCCGTCGAGCGAGCGTGCCTCCCATCTGCCATCGGTCACTTGGCGGATGAGCTTTCCGTCCGCCGCGTAATGATAGATGTGCAGAAACCCGCTCCGCTCGCTGCGCCAGAGAAAGCTGCCGTCTCGAAGCCAGACGGGATTATCTGCCGCCTCAATCCAGGCCTGCGTCTTTTCCTGAAAGAGCGTCGCGCTCTGTCCCGTCTCGACGCTCGCCGAGTTTACGTCGAGATAAGTCTGCACGCGGTTTTGCGCCTGATAGATGACGCGGCGCGAATCGGGCGACCAGGCGACGCGGACGATCAGAAAATCTTCCGGCGCGTAACGCTCTGTATCGACAAAACGCGTTGCGCCGCCGACGGCGTTTGCAATTCCAAGTTTGACCGTCGGGTTCGGATCGCCCGCGAGCGGGTAGGTCGTCTCTTCCAGAACCTGTCGGCGCGGGATGTGGTCAACGACGGGAAAGACTTTGACGGGCGATTCGTCGATGCGAAGAAAGGCGATGCGGGTTGAGTCGGGCGACCACCAGTAGGCGCGCCGGTTGCCTCGCCCATAGACCTCTTCCTCATAAACCCAGTCGAGTATGCCGTTCAAGATTTTGTCCGACCCGTCGCCCGTCAAGGCGCGCTCGCGCTGCGTCGAAAGATCGACGACGAATAGGTTGTTGCCGCGCACAAAACTGACCATCCTGCCGTCAGGACTAAAATCCTCTTCCGCCTCCGGTTCATGACCGTTTGTCAGCCGTAGCGCCGCATCCGAATTTAGCTCGTAATAAAAAAGATCGTTCTCATGATTTAAGAGCACGCCCGTCTCCGACGCGTTGAGCTTGTAGGAGCTGCGCCGCGCCAATTCTTTGGCCGCAGACGCGCTCATGCCCGGAAGTTTTACGAGCGCAGCTTCCATCCTCTCTGCATTAAAGAAAGTCTCGCTCCGACCCGTCCGCGCGTTGACGCGCACAAGCTGCCATGCGCGCGTCGAAGCGTCGCGTCGTGCATGAACGAAGTGGTCGCCGTCTTTGAGCCAGCGAATATCTGCGGGCGGGTTGCCGCCAAAGTTAACTCGCTTGACCGGATCGAAGATGTCGTCGATGGTCAGCAGCTTATCCTGCGCATGCGTGCGTGTGACGCTACAGAGAGAGACGAGCGAAAGAACGACGAGAAGGATTAAGAGTTTATGTCTCATGAGACGCGTCGGTGTCGGGTCGAAGCCGATTCCGTTTTTGCTGACTCCCGTATCGGATTTGCTTAAAACCGTTTCGCTTTTCTTATCATTTTATTGTCGCGCGCCGCAAACGCTTCATGGCGGAAAACCCAAAGGCCCAATCTTCTCATCAATCAATTTGCGCCGCCGCGCGAAGGTTTTGTAGTAGAATTCGCATCGACAACCCCCGCAATCTGTGTTTATGATTGGGCCAAACGGCGCGCCCTTAATCGAAGCGAAGCTCTCCCGCAGTTGTAAAAATTAACCGGGCCGTCGCCCCTGCGTCTAAATTCAAAAACTTAAGGAGCGAGAGACATGGCAACTGCCGCCGACGCTGCCAACATACGCGACTTCGCACACGACGAGGTCGCCACCAACAAACACCCGAAAGGACTCTACGTCCTCTTCGCCACAGAGATGTGGGAGCGTTTCAGCTTCTACTCGATGCTCGCAATGTTTGCGCTCTATATGCGCGACACGACGGGTCAAGGTTTTGCGTGGTCGGTTGATGACACGCAGGCGCTCATCTCAAACTACTTGATGTTTGTTTACGCAAGCCCTCTTATCGGTGGCTGGATCGCTGACAAGAAGCTTGGCTACCGAAAGTCGGTAATGATCGGCGGCCTCTTTTTCATGGCCGGGCACCTTCTGCTCTCGTTTCGCTCAATCGGCATCGTCTATGCCGCACTCACCTGTCTAGTCATCGGTAACGGATTCTTCAAGCCGAACGTCTCAGCGATGGTCGGCAATCTCTACTCTGAAGGCAGCCACTTAAAGGATCGCGCCTACAGTATCTTTTACATGGGCATCAACGTAGGCGCGTTTTTAGCGCCGGTTGTGATGGAGATTGTGCAGAGAAACTACGGCTATCACCCGGCTTTTGCCGTCGCCGCAGGCGGGATGCTCATCTCTGTTCTCATCTTGTGGAGGATGAAGAAACACGTCGAGATGGCTGATCGTCCCGGTCACAGAGGAGCAAAGGAGGCGGCAGATACAGCCGCCGTCGCCGTCGATGCGCCGCCTTCGGGTGTGAGCCATCAAAATGCAATTGATGCCGTACCTGATTGGAAAAGGGTCGGCGCGCTTATCG
>CBDUCU010000545.1:0-3016 GCA_965365725.1 uncultured bacterium
CTGTATCCAGGTTGCGTCAGGCCCCCATCCGTTGCGCATGACGAGATGACCGATGCCGCGAAAAAGGTGTTGCCGCGAAATCTCCGCCTCGGTTGTCAAAGCAGGATTGCGAGTTGCTACGCGCGGGTCGTCCCACAAAAATTTTGTGATCGGAATCAGCCAATCGCTCGTCGAAGGCCAACCTGATTCGCGCAAAATCCATGCGGCGTAAGGGTCTTTGAAACGATTGACGGCGTAGCCGAGAACGACGTTGTCCTGCGAGCGCATAAAGGGAAACTCGTTGTCGTCGTCGCGCGCGGTCGTCCCATCGGGCAAAGCTTTGTAGAGATAGGTTGTCGTGTAATGTCGATAGAGGCTGTAGCGCAACGCCGGATCGCTTTCGCCTGTTGTCCGACGCAGCTCGGCTAAAAGAGCCATCGGGACAAAGGTGATGCGCTGATAGTCCATCGACTCGTGATAGCCGCCGTCGGGCGTGATGAAGTCCGTCAGATCGAGTATGTGATCGAAGACCTTGCGCGCGTGCTCTCTCAAGGGTGCGGCCTGCGCTTCGACCGACGGGTGTCCTTCGATGGCTGTCAGCGCGAAGGTGGCGAGCGTCAGATACCGAACGGGATAGTTGTGATACATCGCCAGCTCAGGCGTGCTGAGCGATTGATCCTTCAGCATCTCGCGGGCGGCGAGGAGCAGCTCGGCTGCGATGCGGTCTTTGAGCGCCGCGTCAAAGCCCTGATAGTTGTAGAGCCAATCGAAGGCGAGCGACCACTTGACGTATTCCGAATAGGTGCGCGACCCAAACTTTTCGGGCGGGCGCGTGCGGCGCATCTCTTCAACCGCGCGGCGCGCAAACGCTTCGTCGCCCGTCAAAAGATATGTAAGCGACCATCCGGCCAGATCGTCCGACGGGCGCGCACCGGCCTCAAAGCGCGCGCGCAAAACTTGAAAACCCGTCAGCGGGTCGCGCTCGCCAATCAGCATGCGCGGCCTCACGATCTTTTGCGAAGCCTGCGCATGCGCCGTAGAGAATTCGGGCGCAGATGCAACCGAGACAATCGTCATGAGCGCAAGCATCCAGCAACCCGCGCGCGCAGCCGACGTAAATAATCTTTCCCGACCATTCTTTCTGAAGCTCATAATCTACCTTTTAAGCTCCATAGCCTTGTTGATGTTTGCGGACAAAAGCGCGCCCTCCGGCCAAACGCTTTATAGCAACTGCGCTCGTAATTAAGCACCTCTGCGCCCATCCTCTTTTGCGCGTCCTGCGCCGACGAGGAATTTCAGAAACTCTTTCGCCATCAGGCGATGGTAAGGCTCGGTCATATGCACACGGTCGAGCGAGAGAAACGTCTCTTTGTTCGGCGCGGAATCCAAAGTGCGGCTGACTTCGATGATTTCAATACCGGACGCACGCGCCGTCCTGACAGCCCTTTCAGCCGTACCGGGTTTGACCGATTCAGGGTCTTTCAAATCGTCGAACATATATGCTTTCACGCCCGCCGCGCTGAAGCCCTCGCCCATCTCTCTGAGCGATTCATAGTCCTGCTCTCTGCGCGTCATGACGACGAGCAAAACTTTGTCGGGCTTCCAATCGAGCACGTCTTTGTAGAAACGCTGCTGCGCACGCGAGGCCGTCAAACCGCCCATCGCAAACTGCCTGAATTCGACGCGCCGGTTCTCGCGTTTGAAGATTTCGATGACGACGGGCACGAAGCTCGAAGGCGAAGACCAGTGCTGACCCATCGTAAACGAATGGCCGACAACGGCAATCCTCTGCGGCGAAAGTCGGCGCACGCGACGAAGGAGTGTCTTCACGTCCGGTTCTCGCAAAAGCTCTGTTGCCAGCACACGCTCATCGCGCACGTGCAGATGCTTCTCGCCCCAGTTCCAGATTTTGCGCGCGGCAATCTGCCATGCGGCAGGGTCGGTCGCAAACGGCGACCCGCACGCTTGCGGCGCAAGCTCGCGCCCGAGACGGAGCATCTCTTCGTCACCGCCCGCTAGGTTCAACTGTCGAAAGTAAACCGGCAGGCCGAGACCGATATAGAAGGAGAACTGTTGCTGCAGAAGATCGCCGTCGCGCTCAACCTCAAGCACGGTTTGATAAAGGCTTGCGACCGAGCGCGTGCGCGACGCGCCCAATTTCGTACGTGTGCGCAGATATTCGCTCAACACGTTGGCGGGAGAATTCTGCGGCACGACCAGCCCTGAGCCGATAATGACTTCTAAATTCTTCCCGGGGTCGAAGCCCGACTTGCGGCCCTGCGCCCACGCCGCCACCTCTTTTACGTCCGACTTCAAAAGCGCGGTCTGGTGCGTGACGAGCGCCTGTAAATCATCGTCTGAGAGCTTGCCCGGCGAATAGCACGCCGAGTCGGCTTTACCCGATTTTTTGGCGAGCAACACCTGATAGGCGTGCGTTGCGATGATGTTGGCTTCGACCAGGCGTGCAAGCCTGCGTGCGGGTGACTGCGTCGCGCTGTTGCTTTGCGCGCTTGCGGGTCGGGCGGCGCAAATGCTCAACGCGATTCCGACAAGCATCATTAACGCGCGCAGATTCTCTCTTTTCATAGACATCTGATTTACTGATCTTAGTCGTCCAAATCGTCAATCGAAACTTCTTCAAAAGAATCCCTTCTCACATTGCTTCTTCAAACAAGTCTTTGGCGTGCGTGTGCAGGTACGCGCTTAACGGCTCAGCCATCCGCCATCGACGACAAGCAAGTGTCCATGCACATAATCGCTCGCCTTCGATGCAAGAAAAATTGTCGCGCCGACAAGATCACCGGGCTCGCCCCAACGCCCGGCCGGGATGCGCTCGCCGATCTGCCGGTTGCGCGTTTGGTCTGAGCGAAGCGCCGCCGTGTTGTCGGTCGCAATATATCCGGGCGCGATGGCGTTGACGTTTACACCGCGCGACGCGAGCTCGTTGGCAAAAGCCTTTGTCAACTGTGCGACCGCCCCTTTGCTCGCGCTGTAGGCGGGCACGGTCAGCCCGCCCTGAAATGAAAGAAGCGATGCG
>CBDUCU010000546.1:0-3015 GCA_965365725.1 uncultured bacterium
CACTGCCGCGCGCCGTCAAGTTTGAGGTGACGGAGAAGGGCCTGGATTTTCTCGGCTACAAGACTTTGAGAAACCTGCTCGGAAGCATGGGCAAGAGTTCGGTTGGTCGGCACGACACGCCGCATCTGGCTACAGGAGTCGAGGCGGCGCAAGCCTCAAAGTTGTATGAGTTTGGCGACACAATCAATCTTGATGTCAATACAACGCTTCTCTCAGCCATCAAGCGCGAAGGTTTGACCGTTCCGCTCAATCTCGAATACAGAGATTTGCACGTTCACCAACAGGATTATCAATCCTCTTGTGCAACGGTCGTCATGCTCGACTGTTCACACTCGATGATTCTCTACGGCGAAGACCGTTTTACGCCCGCCAAAAAAGTCGCGCTCGCGCTTGCGCATCTCATCCGCACACAGTATCCGGGCGACTCTCTAAAGGTCGTGCTCTTTCACGACGACGCGGAGGAGTTGCCTTTGGCGCGTCTGGCTGCAACACAGGTCGGCCCGTATCACACAAACACGGCTGAAGGCTTAAAGCTTGCGCGCCGACTCCTGCAAGCGCAGCGCAAAGAGATGAAACAGATCGTGATGGTGACGGACGGAAAACCGACGGCCTGTTTTCTCGATGGCGCGCAGGCGGGCGCTGGCGCGCGCGGCGCGCAACGCTTTGGAGAATTGCACAAGGGCCGCAGGCTTTACAAAAACTCGATGGGCGGAGACCCCGTCGTGATGGATGCAACCTTCCGCGAGGTGCAGGCGTGCCGCAAGGCCGGCATACAGGTCAACACTTTTATGCTCGCTACGGATTTCTACCTTGTCGAGTTTGTCAAACAGATGACGCAGATGACATCGGGCAAAGCCTACTTTGCCACGCCCGGCAACCTCACACAGTTTGTGTTGATTGATTTCCTGCGACGCAAAAAAAGCCGCGTGAGATAAATGTCAGACGAGCCGTCAAAGGCCGGCAAAAGAGAGTGGCCCACATCGTCATGCGTGGGCCACTCTCTTTTACTGCCTCGATGCAACTGAGATTATTCTTCTATCTCGTCTTCATTCGCAACGTCGCGCTCGGCCTGTATTTCTCGAAGCGCAAGCTGTGCCTCCTGCACGCGCGCGGCCAGCCACTCGCCAAAGATTTCCGCTTCACGCGATTTGCCCGTCCAGCGTGCGCGGTCAAACATCGTCAGCGCCATTGTCAGCGCGTGGTGCTGACCGGCGCGGTCGCCCGCCAGATCGAACTGTCTATGCATGCGGTCGATCAGTTCGACGCTTGCGCGCGCCGCCGCCTCGTCTTTGAAACCGAGCTTACCGGCAAAGAATTTTGAATAGACGTTCATCGGGCTTGAGGTCGACGTGTAAAGATCAAAGTAGCCGCTCGTCAGCCCTGTCTCTTGCAGGACGCTTCCCACATATGAGGGGCGCGCTCCCGTAATCATGGCAATATCTTCAACCTCGCCCATCCCCGTCAAAAAAAGCGCGACGATCTGATCCTTGCGCGAGGGCTTCGATGCGCGCTTTGGTCGATCCTCTTGCGCCGCGCTCGCTTGTTTGTCTCGTTTTACTGCTGTCGCCATCCTTTTTCTCCTCCTTTGCCGGACATTCTCTCTGCGAGCCTTAACGTTTTCATCACTACTTTATGACTTCAAACTCGAAATAGACCGTCTTGCCGCGCACGACAAAACAGAGATAGCTCTCCCAAAATTTTCTGAAGAACCGTAAACGTGGATAGCGGTTGCAACTGTTGACGAGAAGCTCAAATCCCAGGAGTCGCCACAGCTTGAGCATCGTCACGCGAATAAGCAGAGGTCGCAGGCGCACTTCGCTGTAGTAATCGTAATCGGTGCGTTTGTTGGTGAAGTAAGAAAAAGATTCGGTCGTTAAGTGGCGACGGTGCGTCGGGTCTGTGTATGAGGCAACGTCTGAGTAGTGAGGCGTGTCGAGACGGATGATTGCGCCGGGGCGTGCGATGCGGTGGAGTTCAGCGACGACGGCCAGAACGTCTCCGACGTGTTCGATGACCTGGTTGCCGATGATGAGGTCGAATTCGTTGTCGGGAAACGGATAGGGCACGTTGTCGAGATCGTGTATCACGTCGGCGGCAGAGCGCGGGTTGCTGTCGATGCCGATGGCACCCGGCGTTTTGTTTCGCCCGCATCCGATGTCGAGAATTTTTGTTTCTCGAATGGCGGCCTCGCTGATCGTTTCTGTTTTCATCGGCGTTTGAGCAAAGTTTATCTTCGGCAATAGACGCGACACAAGCGCGCTCGAATTTTCCGAAAGCCGAAAAATTTCCGGAACCAAACAAAGCGCGGCGGCGTGCAAGAGCGCAGAGTAAATTCACGGAGGACTTTCTTTTTATGAAGAGAAAGATTTTGTTTGTCTTGACGGCCTCGATACTGACAGCTTTTAGAATTTCGACGCTCGGGCAAGACGCGCCGCACGCGCCTGCGACCCCTGCCATTGCGCCCGCTCCTGTCATCGCCCCTGCTGCTATTTCTGCGCCAGTCGCGCCCGCTGCGATTGTTGCCCCAGCCGCACCCCCGGCAATTGTTGCTGCGCCCGCACTCGCGGCCATCGCGCCGCTTGCGCCGCAGCAAGCAGGCGTTTCCGTTCTTTACTTGGGCGACAATTTTCTAGGCATCAACGCCGAAGAAGTGACGCGCGATAACATGAGTCGTTACGGCTTGTCGGGCGAGCCGCGCGGCGTAGGCGTGCGCGAAGTTGTCAAAGACAGCCCGGCGGAGCGCGCAGGCATTCGCGCCAATGATGTAATCCTGCGCTTCGACGGCGAGCCTGTCACAAGCCTGCGCAAGCTTAATCGTCTGATAGATGAATCTTCACCTGAACATCAGGCGCGGCTCGCCATAAGACGCGGAGGCTCGGAGCAGGAGATTACAGTCAAGCTCGGCAAGCGCGAGATGGGAAGGCTGCTTGGCGAAGGCGATTGGGGTAAGCAGTCCGAAGAGTGGCGACGTTTTGGCGACGAGATGCGCAAGCAGGGCGAGGACTGGCGCAAACA
>CBDUCU010000547.1:0-3005 GCA_965365725.1 uncultured bacterium
TGCACTGTTTTACGACCTATCTGGAGATGCTCATCAATCAGGTGCGGATGCGGTCGGTGCTCAACGATCAGTCGCCCGCCTTAACCGAATCAAAACCTCTCAAGAGAACACGAAAGGGGCAACGTTGATACAAATGAACAATGCGGTGGCCTTGCCAAACGGCGATTCGACCCTCAGATTGGCGACGCATGCAAACCTGACTGTGCTGAACGACCTCGCACACAACCAGAAGTGCGAGGAGGCGATGCCGCAACCGAGCGATGCCGCTCTGCTCGACGCGGTACGCGAAGGCGATGCCGACGAAGTGAGGGCTTTGCTTGAAGCGGGTGCTGATGCAAATCTGAGGGATGCGGAAGGTTGGACGGTGCTGATGCTCGTCACCGTCAAAGGCCATCTTGAAGCCGCGCGCGAACTTCTCAACGCGGGCGCAGACGTAGACACCAAAAACGAAAAGGGTTGGACGGCCTTGAGGTTCGCCGTCTCGATGGATGATACGGAAGCACTGCGTCTGCTGCTTGATGCGGGCGCTAATGTGAATGAGCCGGATGCTGAAGGGGACACCGCGCTGATGCAGGCCACGCGCGAGAAGAGCACGGAGAGTCTCGATCTGCTGCTCGCGTATGGGGCCGACGTAAACGTCAGGAACAGTTCGGGCGAAACCGCATTAGAGATTGCAGCGCGCTACGGCTACCATGAGGTCATTTTGAAGTTGAAGGAGGCCGGTGCTGACGGATGGGACGGGTCTCAAGCTGCGGCTGAAGAACTCTTCAGCGAGGACGAGTTGCTGAACCTGATGGAGAAGATCGAGGGAATAGCTCCGGTTGTTCCTGCGCCCGACAAGTCGGCTGAGCAGTCACTCGTCAGCATCTCTCCGGTTCCAGGTGTGCTCGAACGTTTAGCGGCTGCGCTTGAAGCCCTGCGCTCCAGCGCAAAGACCGTCGCGCCGGTCTCAGTCGCCGACATCGCACACAAACTTACGCTCAGCTTGCCGGAAGCAGCGGCCCTCTCAGGCCTTTCACGCACGCACCTTCGCAAGGCGATGAAAGCAGGCAACCTCGAAGCTCGAAAGCTTGGACAGGGCTGGCGTATCAAACGCGCGGAACTTGAAGCTTACGTAAGCAAACTTTAATTGCAACCTGCCGCTTCAGTGCGTTTGGCATAACTCACACGAACACAAGAATCGCAAAGGGCAGCCCGTGGGCTGCCCTTTACTTATTGTATTGATTGATGCACGAGGAGATGTCGGCTCATCAGCAGGGCAAACGTTTTAGTTCGCTCTCAGCCTTCGTTTTTGCGTCGCGGATCGTCTGCTTTATGGAGCGATGCTGCTCCTCCACCTTCCTTATTTCTTGGACCAATATGTCTGCCGCGTTGCCCTTGAACATACCGCGAATTCCCTGCCCCTGTTTCGCTTTTGCCACCATGTTTGCCCAGAATGAGGGTGATGTTACGTTGTCAACATACTTAAAGAATGTGCCTACGAACCCGCCTAACTCCTTGCCAAGTTCTTCGGCTGTATCACCGGCCACGCTCATCACGACACCAAGTTGTACGTTATTGGATGTAGATGCATTCTTTAAGTTCGACAAAGATTTAAGACTTGTGGCCGCTGTCTTGATAATCAAGGCTATGTCGCCAGCAAGGTCTATGAATAAAGAGAATTGAACAAACTTTCGGTGTCCATTCCACATCATTGTCTCGATCTTCTGGAATGAAGTTTCCGTCTCGATGAAAAGCTTTCGATAAAACTCGATCTTTTCAGTGAGGATTTTTTTCCGCTTCAAACATTCTGGATTTGGGACGTTGCCACGAGGGGCGACGACAGGGCCGCGCGGCAATACCGGAGGCTTGACGTTAGGTGTCGTGGAAGCAGTTTTTAGGGGTGGCGGCGTGAACTTTTTTATCGTCATGACGGGCCTTTGAGGTTCAGAGGAGGCGGTTGAAAAACTACCGACAGTTTTTGTCCTATCGTCTCTAACGTTGTGTAGCAGCGCGCCAGAGCAATTTATGGCGGCTCCCAGATCAACAAATGAGAGTGTGCCGTACATCAACTGACATTAGGTTAAAGTAGTGTGGGCATCCGGTATTGCGATAGGGTAAAAACGCTCGCTTTATGAAAAAGGAATGATAAAGAACTAAGAATAAGGAAGCGAATTTTATCAACATTCGACTAAAAGGCAAGATTTTATTGCCGATGATTTAGACTAAAAGGAAGAGCAAACACCGGAACGAGATTGAACTAAGCGCAAACACAATAAAGATGACTTTTTCATGAGCATGTAAACGGATTAGCAGACAAAGAAAATGGCCGCGCACATAAGCGGCCAAGGTAATCGGTATCATGATGCACCCGGCATGACTCGAACATGCGATTGACAGTTCTAAATAGCCGAACGCATTAGCACCCTGCGTTGATATGTCCGCTCTCTATGGCAGTTTGAACAAACCACATCGCATTTTTCCATCTCGCTCAGAATGGCTTGTTTTGTTTTACGCTGCACCGAATTTAAGGCAAATTGTTTTAATGCACCGTCACGATGGTCAAAGTCCATAACGTAATAAGGGTACTGAATTCCACAATCAGCACAGGGTCTTGATTTCGCTTGGCGCACTAACTCTCGATGTCTCTCGTATATGTGAGTGTTGCGGTCGAGGTATGATTGCTTGTTCCGTTTGTAGTGGCTGCGAGTTAATTTCTTGCCACAATCCCGGCAGTATGAATGACGAATGCCAAGCGAACGATTCCGAAAATTGAACTCAGCTTCTGGCTTTACCAGACGGCATTTTGAACAAGCTTTACAGGGTGAGGTAGGGTGAGCATTATTGTCATTCATAGTGCATGCAATTTTATCACTACTATGCAGGTTGAAATAGAAAAAGAAAGAGGGCCGCTCGGACGTGCGGCCCTGACTCGTTAGATTAATAATGCACCCGGGAAGACTCGAACTTCCGACCTTCTGATTCGTAGTCAGACGCTCTATCCAACTGAGCTACGGGTGCGTGGT
>CBDUCU010000548.1:0-3003 GCA_965365725.1 uncultured bacterium
GACAAATCTCTCTTCAACTCTCCCTTGCCCCGCCATTGTGAACATGACCGGAGCGCGTCCTTCAGCCGACCATTCATGCGAGACTTCAATAAACGCGTCGTTGGGCGAGACAAAAAAGAATGCATGACGCGCGGCCCTGCACACGTCGCGCATCCGGGCCTGATCACGCAGCGTGCGCTCGGAAGCAGGAGGCAAACCCTCTACAACTAAGGCCGCAAGATTATTCTCCAACACCACGTCCTCAAAATATCGGTGAAGTTGCGTGATGGTCTGCTCGGCACAACGCACCGGAGTGAGTTGGCGCGCATGTTGTGCAAGCAGAATGTTATAGAGAGAAAGCATCAGCAGGAGCAGCCGAAAGAAGTGTAAGGACGGGACGCGTGAACCAGGGAGAAAGGCAAAATTTCTGACCACCCGACGACTAGGGTGGTTGCAAAACATATTTTGGCATAGGCCAACAAGAATTGTCTATAGAAAATATGGGAAAATTTTCATCTGCCGGAGTGACCAGTCGGCACGCTCTTGTCTCAAATACCATTAGTAGCTTGATAATAAAACAGAGACTTAAAGCTCGGTCGTGATTAGGTAAGTTGTTGATGCTGTGGCGGTAAGCTTCCCGTTTTGATCCATTGCCTCGACGCTCAAGGTTGCCAAACGGCGGCCCGCACGCAAAACCTTTGCGTGCGCTTCAATGCGTCCGTCAAAAACGGGTCGGAGAAAATTTACCGTCATATCAACCGTGACAGTCCTCTGATCCGGGTCGAGCAGCGTCATTACTGCAAAGGCCGAGGCCGTGTCGAGCAGCGAGGCGATTGCCCCGCCGTGCATGAGTCCCTCATGCCGTGTCAACTCTTCGCGCAACTCAAGTGCGAAGACGGCTACGCCGCGCCCCAACTCGACCAGTTCAATGCCGAGCAGCCGTGTGTAAGAAATGCGTGTGAAGATTTCGCGCAGACGCTCAATCTCAGCCGGTGTCAGAGGCGCATCCTTCAAGATGTGTAAATCCCTTCGCCCTGCACTGGTTCGACAACGACAGCTGTGCCATATGCCAAAACTTCCGTCACGCCGCTTGAGAGTTCCGTTGCATCGTAACGCGCACCGATGATGGCATTGGCTCCGAGTTCTGTAGCGTGCTGCACCATGATGTTGAAGGCTTCGGAGCGCGTCTGTTCACAGAGTTTCGTCCAGGCTGTGATGTTGCCGCCGACCATTGTCTGGAAGGCCGCGCCTATATTGACAAAGAGGTTGCGCGAGCGGACAACGATGCCGCGCACAACTCCGAGGTTTTGACGGATGCGATAGGCAGGCAGCTCAAACGCAGTCGTGACCATCTGCGGCGAGACGGAATAATGCGGCGTGCTGATTTCATAAGGAACGCGCGTTTGCAGGTCGTTATTCATCGCTTCTTCCTCAAACAAATTTTAATCGCCGAAGAGTATGGCCTGTTCGGAATCGTCCGTGTGGTCGGCAAACTCTTCCGGAGTCCAACGAAGGCGCGCGATGTTGCAACGCCCACGAGCATCAAAGGTCACGCCTTCGGCTTCGAGCATGCGCTGCTGTTTGTCGGGCGGGACGATGACGCGCCCCGTCGAGCAAGCGCCCTGCGCGTTAATGACGCGATGCCAAGGGTCACGCTCATCAGCCGCATGCATGACGAAACCGACGGTGCGCGCCGTGTAGCCTTCGCCGAGCAGGTCTGCAATCTGCCCATAGCTCATGACGCGGCCCACAGGTATGCGCCGCACGATCTCATAGACGCGCTCGCGGTACGATGGCGCATCGGGATCGAAATTTCCACCTTTAGAAGACATCTTTTTCTCTCTACATTCCTTAAATGCGTTGAAGATTATCGCGCGTCCGCTCGTTTCGCACGTCGCCTGTGTTGAGCGTTGTCTTCGGCTCAAAAAGGAGCACATGTGCCTCGTCGTCTGCGACGGGCAAGTGCTCGACTCCGCGCGGGACGATGAGAAACTCTCCCGCTTCGAGTTGAATGTCACCGCCATCGCGCAGACGCATCGTCATACGTCCTTTGACGACGAGAAACATCTCGTCTTCTTCGTCGTGTTTGTGCCAGACGAACTCGCCATGCAATTTGACAAGCTTGACGAAAGCATCGCCCACCTCGCCCGCAATCTTCGGACTCCAGGTCTCGTCGAAGAGAGAGAATTTTTCTGAAAGGTTGATCTTTTCAAGCGGCATTCTACACGTCTCCGAACCGGACAGGTTGGTTGTAACGTCTGACGACGTTTCTTCGGTTACCTCTCTAATGCGCGCAGCGCTGCGCGACAGGGAGCGCCGTCGCCATCGCCGCCGTCGAGTTTAAGCGGCAGACAAATCAACTCGTATCGACCAGCCGCGACCGCACGCAGATCAAGCCCTTCAAGGATGATTGCGCCATGCGACAAAAGCGTCTTGTGCGTGGCGAAATCCTCGGAGCCAAATTTTTCAACGGATAGATAATCGAAGCCGACGAGTCGCACGCCGAGCCGCACGAGCGCATCCGCCGCCTCAGGCGTGATATATGTGAAGTCTTTGCGAAAACCGCCTTGCATGTCGTCCCAAAACCCCGAATTGCGAGTTTTGAAGATGATGCGCCGTGCGCCCTCAATATTTGACGACTCGACATGCGCGGCCTCAATCGCCGTCACATCCGAAGAGATTTCGACGACCTGCGCTTCGCCGATGAGATCGTTCAATGAAGTTTGGATTACTTTCGCGCCGCCCTCAATAAAGTGTGCGGGCGCATCAATGTGCGTCCCTGTATGCGCGCCGAAATGTAGCATTGTGACGTTGGCCGGGTCGCCCTTGTCAAAAGAAGCCCACGCCTCAAACTCGATGCCGGGATCGCCCGGGTAGACGTGCGTCGCGCCGGGTGTGATGGGCAGGCTGATGTCATAGATGTGCATGATTAGCGATTGACTAAGTGATGATTGATAAAAAGACGGGAGACAGAAGTCAGCAGTCAGAAGTCTGAATAAAGAACATGCAGGTCGCGTTGTCGTC
>CBDUCU010000549.1:0-2998 GCA_965365725.1 uncultured bacterium
CCGGAGGAGCGGGCCGCCGACGCGGCCGCCGAACTGGTTGATGCGCGAGGCGGGACGCTTGTTCGGCTGGCCGCGTTGAAACTGCGTGGCTTTCAGATTAGGCGTGTTGGCGTTTAACGATTCGTCGCGGAAATATTCAAACAGTCCGCCGTGAAATTCGTTTGTGCCCGATTTGGTGACGACGTTGATGACCGCGCCGCCCGCACGTCCAAACTCGGCTGAAAATCCGTTTTGATTAACCTGAAACTCCTGCACAGACTCTTCGGAAAACTGATAAGGAGGTCGCACGCCCGTGCGCCCGAACGCCTGACCGAAGAAGGTGTTGTTGTTGTCTGCGCCGTCAACCTGAAGGTTGTTGAGCGTGCCCTTTTGCCCACCGACCGAAAGGTCACCGTCGCGCGTCTGGTCGCGGATCACGCCGGGCGTGAGCGTCGCAAAGTCGAGATAGTTGCGCCCGTTGACGGGCAGGTTTTCGATGTCAACCTGATTGACTGTGGTCGAGACAGAAGTGCGCGTCGTTTCGACAACGGGCGCTTCGCTCGTCACAGTGATCTGTTCGGACGCTCCGGCAACGGCGAGCGTCACGTCGAGCGTCGTCTTACCGCCGACTGTAACCTGCACGTCCGTATTCTGCACGCTGCCGAAATTTGTGGCTGAAGCGCGGACGGTGTAGATGCCGGGCGGAAGCAGGATGATCCGGTAGTTGCCTTCGCCGTCGGTCTGCGCGTCGCGTTTGAGGCCGGTCTCTTTGTTAGTCGCCTCGACAGATGCATTGGGGACGACCGCGCCCTGCGGGTCTGTCACGCGGCCTTCGATGTTGCCTGTCGTCGCCTGCGATTGTGCAAGCGCCGACGCACTGAGCATGGTCAAACAGACGCAAAACGCCGCGAGATGCAGCAGAGTGGGGGAAAGTTTTCTCAGCATGATTTCCTCTTCTGATGTGATCTGGTTGTAACAGACGGTTCGGAGCAGAACAACTAATTGCGAGGCGGAGATACTATTTCAGTAAACGCGGAAGGGTCAAGAGAGGCGAGGCATTAGCTGTGGGTTTTGCTCGACGCTTGAAACATCGGACTGGCGGTCTTCGACACAGAGACACAGAGAATTGCAAATCTTAAATCTGAGTTTCCGCATCTGAAATCTCAATGCCTTCTCGATGCGTTCTTTGTATCTGCTCTGATCTCTGTGTTGAAAACCAATATCCTTTTGCCCCGAAGATAGAAAAGACTCTGTATCACTTAGCCGCTTGCGGCGTTGTAGCTTTAAGATTCAAAGTCTGTATCAAGCTCATCAGACCCATGTAGCCATAGCCAATGAGAAAGAGTGAGATAAAAGGAATCGTGCCCCACATACCCATCTTCGCGGCGTAGAGGATGGCAAGCAGAAAGTATGCAGCAAACAGAAGCTCGAAGAGCGGAAGCAAGCCGCGCTTGCGCTGGTATTTTTTGCGTTTCCAGGTTTCGTTTGTCGCCCCTTCGACTTTGTATTTCGGCGTGCGGACAAACTCGGTCTTGACTTTGAAAAGTGCTTCGAGCACGGCGCGTGCATTTGAGAAAGCAAGCCCGACTCCGAGCGCCATGACAAACGGCAGATAAAGAAGACGTTTTTTTCTGCCTCCGTCCAGATGCCAAATCGCCGTGCCGTAAAAGAAGACGACAGACAAAGTGGAGAAGAAAAGCAGAGGCACGTCAAAGAGCATCAGATTGAGAAAGCCCTGTTGATAGCGGACGACGAGCAGAGGAAATTGCAGAAGGCTCACAAGAATCATCAAAGGGTAGCTGACGTTTCCCGTCAGACGAAAAAACATCTCGGCCTTGACGCGTAATGGTAAATCCGCACGCCAGATGCGCGGATAAAGTTTTAGCCCCACTTCCGTGACGCCCTTCGCCCAACGACGTTGCTGTGCCTTGAAGGCATTGATTTCGACGGGCACCTCCGACGGTGCGTCTTCGTCCAACAGATAGACAAATCGCCAGCCCATCAACTGTGCGCGAAACGAGAGGTCTGTGTCTTCGGTCAAAGTGTCGTGCTGCCAGCCGCCCGAGAGTTCAATCGCGCGTCTGCGCCAGAGTCCGGCTGTGCCGTTGAAGTTGAAGAAGCCGCCCGTGCGGTTTCTGACCGTTTGTTCGACGACGAAATGCCCGTCAAGCAGGATGGTTTGCAGACGGGTTAAAAGATTGAACGAGCCGTTGATGTGCGACCAACGCATCTGCGCGCAGGCAACCATCGGGTCAGAAAAAAAGTGGACGAGCTTGCGCAAAGCGTCGGGGCGCGGGACGAAATCAGCATCGAAGATTGCGACCAGCTCGCCCTTTGCGCTTTTGAGTCCGGCTTCAAGAGCGCCCGCCTTAAAACCCGTGCGGTCGTTGCGATGAAGATATGAGATATCAAAGCCTTCGCGCCGGTAGCGCTCGACTGAGGCGTGCGCCGCGTCTTGCGTCTCGTCAGTCGAATCGTCAAGCACCTGAATCTCAAAACGCTCGCGCGGGTAATCAAGAGCCGTCACCGAAGCAAGCAAACGCTCGACGACATAGACCTCATTAAAAATGGGAAGCTGGACGGTGACGTGCGGCAGTTCGTCTTCGGCAAAGATGCGTTTGGGGCGCGGCTCGATGCGCCGGTAGCGCCAGAAATCTATCACCTGCCTGACGCGATAAGCGCCATAGATGGAGAGCAGCGCAAGTATCGAGAAGTAGAGCGCAAGCACCGTCCAATCAAACGCGTCGAGACGATAAAGCGTGCTGACGTTTTCCGACGCGCGTGCAAGCGCCTCTTCGTAATACTTGCGCGCCAACACATCGGGCGACAATTGATTTGAAACCGCAGATAAGTAGTTCGTCATATCAATTTCCGGGACGCGCCAAACACTTCCGTTTTAAAAACGAGTGAGCGGCGACTCAAACGAATCGCCGCCCGCTTAGATGCAAAAATTCTTCTTTGAGGCTCGGCCATCCGAAAAAGCGCGTGCGATTTTTTTGTCGCACACGCGCCCGGTGCG
>CBDUCU010000550.1:0-2994 GCA_965365725.1 uncultured bacterium
GCGCGGCGGGCTGATCTGCATGCACGCGGAAAACGGCATCGTCATCAACGAGATCATCAAACGCGCTCTGGCCGCAGGGCGAACCGCGCCGAAGTATCATGCTTTGACAAGGCCGACGCGCGCCGAAGCCGAAGGCGTGCACCGCGCGATTGCGATTGCGGAGATGGCCGAATCGCCCGTCTATATCGTGCATCTCAGTTGTGCAGACGCTCTCAATCAAGTGCGCGAGGCGCGCGACCGAGGGCTTCCCGCCTTTGCCGAAACCTGCCCGCAGTATCTCTTTCTCTCAATCGACGATTACGGAGAAGATTTCGAGGGCGCAAAATATGTGATGACCCCGCCGCTTCGTGAAAAGTGGAATCAGGACGAGCTTTGGAAGGGTTTGAAGACCGACGACCTGCAAGTTATCTCGACAGATCATTGCCCCTTCTGCATGAAAGAGCAGAAGGAGTTGGGGCGCGACGATTTTTCTAAAATCCCGAACGGCGCGCCCGGCGTAGAGCACCGCATGTCTCTTATCTATGACGGCGGCGTGGTGCAAAACAGAATCTCTCTCAATCGTTTTGTCGAATTGACTTCGACAGCCGCCGCAAAGATGTTCGGCCTCTTTCCGCGCAAAGGCACAATCGCCGTCGGCTCTGATGCAGACATTGTTGTCTTCGACCCTGAACGTGAGCAGCTTATCTCCGCCGCAACCCATCACATGAACGTCGATTACAGCGCATACGAAGGCAGACGCTTGCGCGGCGCGGTCGAGACGGTTCTTTCACGCGGGCGCGTTGTTGTTGAGAACGGCGAATTCACAGGCAGGGCTGGCAACGGACAGTTTTTAAAACGAGGAACGTGCGTCGCTTTTTAACGACTGAATTTTCAATTCACAAAAATTGCGCCATGAAAAAATCATCCCCTTCGCTTGCCGCTTTACTCTTATTCGTCTCAGCCGCGTTCTGTTTTGCTGACGACAAGCCTCAACAACCTCGACTCGTCACCGTCACGGGCGAGGCCGAAGTACGCGTCGTTCCCGACGAAGTGGTTTTTGATTTGACTGTCCAGACCTTAAACAAAGAACTGCGCACATCGAAAGCGCAGACCGATGACCGCCTAAAAAAGTTGTTGGAATTGACGAGACGCTACGGCGTAGCGGCTGAAGACGTGCAGACCGATTACATACGCGTCGAGCCGCGTTATCGCGGTAACGATGAGAGTCGTCTTTTTCTCGGCTATGCAGTCCGCAAAGACCTCGTCTTTACGCTCCGCGATGTCTCGAAAGCTGAGTCGCTTTTGTCCGATGTGATCGAGTCGGGCATTACGCGCATCAACAGCGTCAGCTTCCGCACCTCACAATTGCGCAAGCATCGAGATGCGGCGCGTGCGCAGGCTATTCGCGCCGCGCGCGAAAAAGCCATCGCGCTTGCCGGCGAAATCGGTCAAAAGATCGGTAAAGCCTATTCGATAGAAGAAGAGGTAGCGAGCGGTCGGCCTCAAGTGCAAAACTTCACGTCAAACGCAATGCTTGTTGGGGATGGGGATTCATCCGAGTCGGCTGGCACGTTGGCGCTCGGCCAGATCAAGGTCAACGCGCGCGTTACCGTCCGTTTTGAGTTGGAATAAAAATCCCTCTTCGCGTTGCGTAAACTTTAATGGCAACCGCAAATCTCGACACCGCAGACAATGCTTTGACGCAGCGCGACTTTGAAGAGCTGCGCGAAGACGTGTCGGCAAGCCCGCTCTGGAATCGTGACCTTGCGCCGACAACAATCAAAGAGCGCACGTGGACGACTTGGAACATTGCCGCGCTCTGGATCGGGATGAGCGTCGTCATTACGACCTACACGCTCGCGGGCGGATTTATCGAAGCGGGAATGAACTGGTGGCAGGCGATGCTGACGATTCTTTTGGGCAATACAATCGTCCTTCTGCCGATGATCCTGAACGCACACGCCGGAACAAAATACGGCGTTTCTTTTCCCGTCCTCTGTCGCGCAAGCTTCGGCACGCGCGGCGCAAACGTTCCGGCGCTGGCGCGCGCCGTTGTCGCCTGCGGCTGGTTTGGCATCCAGACTTGGATTGGCGGTCAGGCTCTCGACGCGCTGTTTGCGCAAATGTGGCGAGGCTGGCCGACGATTTTCGGAGGCGCGTCGCCGCTTGGCATACCCGCGCACACGTGGCTCGCTTTCCTTCTCTTCTGGGGCATACAGGTGATAATCATCGCGCGCGGCATCGAGGGCATCAAGCATCTGGAATCATGGGCCGCGCCGCTCCTGCTAGGCGGCGGTCTGGTTTTACTTGTCTGGGCATCTTGGCGCGCGGGCGGATTGGGCCGCGTGCTCTACGAGTCAGCCGCGCTGCAAAAACAGCAACAAAATTTCTGGACGATCTTTCCCGGCGCTTTGACCGCTTCGGTCGGTTACTGGGCTACGCTCTCGCTCAACATCCCCGACTTCACGCGCTATGCGCGCTCGCAGCGTTCGCAGATGCTCGGACAAGCGCTCGGGCTGCCACTGACGATGACCAGCTTCGCCTTTATCGGCGTGGCCGTCACAAGTGCGACGCTTCTCATCTACGGCGAGGCCATTCCGAACCCCGTCGAGCTGATGACGCGCTTTGACAGCATCGCCGTCATACTTTTTGCCACAGCCGTCATCTTCGCCGCACAGTTGACTACAAATATGGCGGCCAACGTCGTCTCGCCCTCAAACGATTTTTCAAATCTCAACCCGCGTCTGATCTCTTATGTGACGGGCGGCATTATCACGGCTCTAATCGGCATCTTGATGATGCCCTGGAAATTGATGTCGTCTGCCGGTGCATACATTTTTACCTGGCTGATCGGCTATTCGGGTTTGATGGGTGCAATCGGCGGGATTATGATTTGCGATTATTGGGTCTTGCGCCGTCAACGTCTCGATCTGGCCGCGCTCTTTCATCCAGACGGACGCTACGCCTATTCCAACGGATTTAACTGGCGCGCAATGATCGCGCTCTTTGCGGCGG
>CBDUCU010000551.1:0-2972 GCA_965365725.1 uncultured bacterium
TAATTATTATGCGCTTGCATTTGATATACATATCAATCGCATTTCTCCTTTTCATCGTCTCAGGTTGTCAAAGAGCCGATGTCAAACCTCAAATACAGGCTGAGAATAATACTGCGCAAAAATCAACGAGCGGCCCCGATGTTGACCGTTTGAAAGCGTCAATTGATGAAGTAAAGAGCCTGCACACTGTAATGAGAGAACCATTGTCCGGCGATTGGCTTACGAACACAAAGGAGAATGGGCAGACATTCGCTGAATACCTTGCTGGTAATCCAACTCTCCCTAGCGGAAAACGGCGTGTGCTTTATGTGCAACCATTAGGTCAATTTACTGAGTCGCACCGTCAAGTAATAGCTCTTACAGCCAGGTATATGGAGCTATTCTTTAATCTTCCGGTTAAACTCGAGCCAGAAAAACCACTCCCTGCAATCCCTGAAAACGCGCGTCGCATTCACCCTACATGGCGAGATGAGCAGATTCTAACCAGCTATTTATTGATGGAAGTGTTACGCCCAAACCTTCCTGAAGATGCTCATGCCCTAATAGCTTTTACCGCGTCTGACCTCTATGCCGGCGAGGGGATGAACTTCGTTTTTGGTCAGGCATCTCTAAATGAAAGGGTTGGCGTGTGGTCACTTTATCGGCTTGGTGCTCCCGATAAAAGCGTAAATGACTTTCGACTATTTTTAACGCGAGCCATGAAAATTGCTACACATGAAACCGGGCACATGTTCGGTCTATTACACTGCACAAAATACGAATGCAACATGAATGGCTCGAATCATCTTGAAGAGACAGACCGACATCCGCTCGATGCCTGCCCAGAATGTATGGCTAAGGTTTGCTGGGCGACGGATTATAACCCGCATGTCCGTTATGAAAAGCTGGCTGCTTTTTGTCGGGAACAAGGTCTAATCTTAGAGCAACAATTCTTTGAGAACGAAGCTAAAGTAGTAGAGCGGCTTTACTCAAACTAGTGTCAGGACATATCCACGCTCACTTAATTACAAACTATGAAACCTTTGCGAAAATCATTTATCTGCGCGCTGTTTTTTGTCTGCATTGTTGCCAGCGTCGGAAGCGTAGCCGAAACATCTCACCAACAGTCGCCGCAGAGACAGTCCGAATCTGCGAACACGATTCGCGCAAAGTCGCAAACCTTTCGCGGCGCAATCGACGAGCGTCTCCAAATCGAGATGAAGCTCCGGCGCGAGGGGAACACGCTCGAAGGCTCGTACTTTTACGAGAAGATAAAAAAAGAGATTGCCTTGCGCGGCTCAATCGACACGCAGGGCGATTTCACGCTTCAGGAATTCGATGCCACAGGCAAACAGACCGGTCTCTTCAAAGGCGTGTGGGGAATCTCTGACACGGGCGACGCAGAACTTAAAGGAACATGGTCGAAGCCCGGCGCGACGCGTCAGTTGAAATTTGTGCTGGCGGAAATTCCGGTCGATTTACCCGACGGCGTGCGACTCGTCTCAAGAGAGATAAAGCGTGAGAACAAGCTTCGGCGCTACACAATCGAGGCCGAGTATCCGCAGATTGAAGGCGGCGCGGGGTTTGAAAACTTCAACCGGACGGCGCGCGAGCTGGCCGTAAACGAGGTCAAGGGTTTTGAGCGCGACATCGGCGAATGGGAAGATACTCCATATACAAAGATGGGGAGCGATCTTTTTATCGGCTATGACGTTGGCCTTGCCAGCGACGCTTTTATCAGCGTGCAATTTCAAATCGGCACATACTTCGCAGGCGCGGCGCACCCAAACTCGCATACAAAGGTCGTCAACTACGATATCAGGCGCAACCGCGCGCTCACCCTCGCCGAACTCTTTAAGCGGGACGCGCCCTACTTACAAAAAATCTCTGAATACTCCGTCGCCGACCTCAAAAAACAGTTTCGTCAACAAGACTATCAAGAACCGGAAATCTTCGACATAAGCATCGAAGAGGGCGCGGCCCCCAGTGCCGAGAACTACGAGAGTTGGCTCATCACGCGCGGCGGGTTGGAGATTACCTTCGACGCATATCAAGTTGCGCCCTATGCGGCAGGCCCGCAACGCGTCGTCGTACCGTATTCGATCCTGCGCGAGATGATCGACCCGCAAGGGCCGCTCGCGCGCTTCATCAATTAGTAAACGGAGTCAATTCAGTAAACAGTAAGGAGAGGGGCGCGCGCCCGGATGGGTTCACACTCGACAGGAATGCTCATCATCGTCGGCGCATTTATTGTCGTCGTCGGGTTGCTTGTTATGTCGGGCGCTCTTTCATGGTTTGGTCGTCTGCCCGGCGACCTGAGGCTGGGCGGCAAAAGCACACGCGTCTATATTCCGCTCACCTCGATGCTCATTGTTTCGCTCATCCTCAGTCTTGTGATGTATCTGCTCCGGCGATTTTTTTAGTGTATGTCCGTCGTCATCTACACCATCGGTCATGGGCGGCACGCCTTCAACTATTTTCTTGAGCTACTCAAACAGCACAAGATCGACGTGGTGTGCGACGTGCGCAGCGCGGCTCGCTCGCGTTGGCCGCAATACAACGGACAGGTTTTGCGCGAAGCGTTGCGTGAGAATGGCATCGGTTACGAATGGCTGCCGGAGTGTGGAGGCAAAGTCGTCGCGCCGCCGCCTGAGTTGGGGCGCGGGCTTGAACGCATCATGGAATTAGCAGCAGACGCGCGCGTTGCGCTGATGTGCTCGGAGTCAAAACCGCTTACGGATCACCGTCCGCAGCCGCGCGCAAACTGTCATCGTGTCGGATTGCTCTCTCCGCCTTTGCGCTCGCGCGGCGCGCGTCTCATACACATTCTCCCGGACGGCTCGACGCTCGAAATCGATGAGACGACGCTGCCCTCAATTTGGTCTTAAAGTAAAAGAATGATTCACCACAGAGACTAGAGAGACACAGTTTTGTCTGGAACTGTGTCTCTCTAGTCTCTGTGTTGAGAATCCTCTATATCGAGAACAGATGAC
>CBDUCU010000552.1:0-2972 GCA_965365725.1 uncultured bacterium
TGTCGTGTCGTTGACGAGTGGAGGCGGGCTTGCGAAAAAGTTCGAGTCGGCGGGAATCGACGTTTTTGAAATCGGGATGCGACGCGCCAACCCCAGCCCCGCATCGCTCTTCAAGCTGGCGCGCGTTGTGCGAGCTTTGCGCCCGCAAGTTCTTCAGGGCTGGATGTATCACGGCAACCTCGCCGCGCAACTTGTCGCCGCGCGCACACCCGTCGTTTGGAACATCACGTCGGCCAACTTCGAGACAAAACAGATCAAGCCGACGACGGTTGCCGCCATCCGTTTGTGCGGTCGTCTCTCGGCGCTGCCGCGCGCCATCGTCAACTGCTCACACTTTAGCGCCGCGCGCCACGAAGAACTATTTGGCTTTCGACGCGCCAAAAGAATAGTCATCCCGAACGGTTTTGACACCAAGCGCTTTGCGCCCTCGATGGAAGCGCGCGCTTCGGTGCGCGCCGAGCTTCGTCTTGAAGAGGATGCACTCCTTGTCGGCCTCATGGCGCGGCATCATCCCGTTAAAGACCATGCAAACTTTCTGCGCGCCGCCGCGCTCGTCTTGCGCCGTCACCCGCAGGTCAATTTTGTGCTCGCGGGAGAGAAGGTTGACGAGAGCAACGATGAGCTGTGCGCGCTGAGAGAAGAATTGAAGTTGGAAGGGCGTATCCATCTGCTCGGCGAGCGCGAGGACATGCCGCGTTTGACGGCTGCGCTCGATATCGCCGTGTCTTCATCCTACAGCGAAGCGTTTCCGCTCGTCGTTGGCGAAGCGATGGCGTGCGGCGTGCCGTGCGTGGTGACGGATGTGGGCGATTCGGCGCGCGTCGTCGGTGATGCCGGACGCGTTGTTGAGCCGCGCGATGCGGAGCAGTTGGCCTGCGCGCTGCGCGAGCTGGTCGTGGCCGGACGTGCGGCCCGTTCGTTGTTGGGCGAGAGAGGGCGCGCGCGCGTTGTCGAGAATTATTCGCTCGACGCGGTCGTCAGAAGCTACGAATCGCTTTACGAAGAGGTCGCATGCGGCGCGCGCGACCTTGCAGGAGAGATATGTGCGGCATAACCGGCTTTTTTGAGCCGCAGGATAGAGATGTGGATTGGCGCGACAGCTTGCGCGCGATGACCGATGCTCTCCACCATCGAGGGCCGGACGATGAGGGCCATTGGTTTGACGCACGCGCACATCTTGCGCTCGGACAGAGACGACTCTCGATAGTCGATCTTTCGCCGCTCGGTCATCAGCCGATGCTCTCGTCAAACAGACGTTTCTGCGTCACCTTCAACGGCGAAATCTATAACTTTCCCGCTTTGCGCAACGAGCTTGCGAGTCTTGGTCACGGCTTTCGCGGCAATTCGGATACGGAAGTTTTGCTGGCTGCGGTCGAAGAGTGGGGCGTTCTCTGCGCGGTCAAAAAGTTTGTGGGGATGTTCGCCTTCGCATTGTGGGATGCGCAAGAGCGAACGCTTCATCTTGTGCGCGACCGTCTGGGCGAAAAGCCGCTCTACTATGGTTGGACGAATGGTGCGTTTCTCTTTGCGTCCGAACTCAAAGCGATGCGCGCGCACCCGGCGTGGCGCGCCGAGATCGACCGCGACGCGCTCGCACTTCTCATGCGACACAACTATATTCCCGCGCCGCACTCAATCTACAAAGGCATCTTCAAGCTTCTGCCGGGCACAATCTTTACGCTCCGCGAGCAGGAGGCGACGCGCGAAGGCGCGGGTCGTATCCAAACCTATTGGTCTGCGCGGCAGGCGGCGGAAGCGGGGCTCGCCAACCCGTTTGAGGGGAGCGACAGCGAGGCGGTTGACGGTCTTGAAAAACTTCTCGGCGAAGCGGTCGGTCGTCAGATGCTGGCCGATGTGCCGCTCGGCGCGTTTCTCTCGGGCGGGATTGATTCGAGCGCCGTCGTCGCGTTGATGCAGATGCAGAGCGCGCGACCCGTCAAGACCTTCTCAATCGGTTTTGACGAAGAGGGTTTTGACGAAGCCGCGCACGCGCGCCGCGTGGCAAAACATCTCGGCACAAATCACACGGAACTGTATGTGCGAGCAGCCGAAGCGCTCGAAGTGATTCCAAGGCTTGCCACAATTTACGACGAACCGTTCTCGGATTCTTCGCAGATACCGACGTTTCTCGTCGCGAGTTTGGCGCGCCAGAGCGTCACGGTCTGTTTGTCGGGCGATGGCGGCGATGAGCTGTTTTGCGGTTACGAAAGATATGCAAAGGGGCGCGCCCTTGCGCGCCAGGTCGAGCGCATTCATCCCGCATTAAAAGGGGTGACGGCGAGCGCTCTGCGCATTGGCGCAAAGGCTTTGCCGCGCGACGTGCGGCGCGGTACGGCGGGTCGCAGGCTGCAAGCGGCAACGGATGTGCTCGGCGCAAAGACAAGGCCGCTTCTCTATCGACGGATGGTCTCGCATTGGAAAGATGCAGCCTCGCTTGTGCTCCACAGTCGAGAGCTGCCGTCGGTCTTTACCGACGCGCGTCGCACGCCCGAGCTCATGGAGTTTGGCGACACGATGATGCTCGCCGATATGACGAGTTATCTGCCAGACGATGTTCTCGTCAAAGTTGATCGCGCGGCGATGGCCGCAAGTCTTGAGACGCGCGTGCCGATGCTCGACCACGCGCTCGTCGAGTTTGCGTGGCGCTTGCCCTTGTCGCTCAAGATGCGCGACGGGCGCGGCAAGTGGCCTCTGCGGCAAATGCTCTACAGATACGTGCCGCGCGAATTGGTCGAGCGTCCGAAGATGGGATTCGGCGTGCCGATCGACGCGTGGCTGCGCGGGCCTCTGCGCGGGTGGGCCGAAGAATTATTAGCAGAAAAACGTCTGCGCGATGAGGGCTTCTTCAACCCTTCGATTGTGCGCGAGACGTGGACGGAGCACCTGTCCGGCACACGCGACCGGCATTATCAACTGTGGGACGTGCTGATGTTCCAACAATGGCTCGAAGCTGAAAGACATATTCACCACAG
>CBDUCU010000553.1:0-2968 GCA_965365725.1 uncultured bacterium
ACACCAGTGCCGACTCCGGCACCAACTCCGGTACCGACTCCAGTACCGACCCCCGTGCCAACACCTTTACCTACGCCGACGCCGACTCCGACTCCAACGCCAGTTCCCACGCCTGCGCCCACGCCTGTGCCGACACCCGTGCCGACACCCGCACCGACACCGTTGCCGTCTCCAACTCCGTCGCCTACACCGTCACCCGTACCAACGCCCGCGCCCACGCCGGCTCCTGCGCCCGGCAACTCGCTCAACACCGTGACGCGCACAAAGTGGCGCGCTCAGGCCGTCAGCAACGAACTCTCGGCGGCGCTTGCTGCAAATCCTAACCAGCCCGTCTTTGGCGGAGGGGGCGGCACAACCGTGCAGGTTGCCGCGCCTGTGCTCTCCGATCTCGTTGTTGAAATCGAAAGAGCGCGCTACGACTTTCTTGCGGACCTCACGCAGTATGCCGCATCGGCGCGCATCGATGCTGCTCTGCTCAACGCCGTCAACCTCGCGCGCCGCGCCGAAACGCTCGCCGCAGAGAATCAGTTCTCGGAGATGAGAAGCGAGCTGCGCAAGGCCATCGATAATCTTGAGCTGGCCTACACCTTTATGAACTACGGCGACATCTCAGACCCGCTCGTCGCGCCGGAGTTTTTCGTCCGTCAACACTATGTTGACTTTCTCGACCGCGAGCCTGACGAGTCGGGGTTTAATTTCTGGCTCGGCCAGATCAAGAATTGCGGAACAAATACCGCCTGTATTGACAGCCGCCGCGTCAACGTCTCGGGAGCTTTCTTTCTCTCAATCGAATTTCAGGAGACGGGTTACTTAGTCCACCGCGCATACAAGGCGAGCTTCGGACGCATGCCGTCGAGAAGCGCATTTATAGCCGATGCGGAGATGTTGATGCGCGGCATAATCGTCGGGCAGGCGGGATGGCGCGAGCGTCTCGAAGCCAACAAGCAGGAGTTTTTCGCAAGCTGGATCGAGCGCGACGATTTTCTACGGCTCTATGCAGACCTGCGTGATGTGGCGCTCGTCGATGCTTTGATTGCCAACACCGGAGCGCGCATCTCAGGCGAAGAGCGCGAACATCTCATCTCGGAGTGGAATCGGACAGGCTCGCGCGCACACGTCCTCAGGCTTCTGCTCTCAAACGAAGAGTTTGTGCAGAGCGAGAAGCGCGCGGCCTTCGTCCTGATGCAATACTTCGGATACCTGCGCCGAGACCCGGACGGAGCGGGCTTCCAGTTCTGGTTAGGCAAGCTCAACGATCACGGCGGCGACCACATCAGCGCGCAGATGGTTCGCTCATTCCTCGTCTCGGGCGAATACAAGGGACGCTTTCAAGAACAGTAAACGCCCTGTTTCAACAATAGCTGCGCAGGGCTTGCGCGATGTTATTGACGAGACGGGCTGTCGAAATACATAAGGCGCGGAAGATGTGGCTGACCGCCAGCATTTCCGCGCCCCTTCTTTAGACCGTTTCCGTGTGTGATAACGGACTTTTTGTGTTGCCCGCGTGCGGCCCTTTGCGCTAATCTCTTACATGCCGTCTCTTTGAGGAGCAACGGCTAAAGACAAACAAACCGCATTAAGTAAGAAATCACTCGGCACGCTTACTCGCGCCGCCTTCCAACAAGACTTTGCACCAAACATCAAACACAATGCAGACGAAAGCGCGCGTCTCTTTCGAACCATTGCTCGTCGTCGCCGCCGTCGTCTTCGTCTATTGGAGCGTGCTCTCGACGCTTGGCCACTTCTGGTGGACGGACGAGAACTATTCGCACGGTCTTCTGATTCCATTTATCATCGGCTACATACTTTGGACGGAGCGCGAGAGGCTGGCAACGGTTGAGAAACGTCCGTCGGTTGTGTGGGGAAGTCTGGGAGTCGTCGGCTCGCTGCTGTTGTTATGGGCCGGAACTGCCGGGGCGGAATTCTTTGTGCAGCGCGCATCGCTGCTGCTGCTCATTATCTCAATCGTCGTCTATTTCTGGGGCTTTCGCCTGTTGCCCCATCTCTTTGTCCCGCTCTTGCTTCTTGCGCTCGCCATCCCCATTCCCGCCATCATCTTTAACAAGGTCGCTTTTCCGCTTCAGCTCTTTGCTTCGCGCTGCGCGGTGTGGGCGATGCGGATGTTTGACATCCCCGTTTTGCGCGAGGGCAACATCATCGAGCTGCTGCCCTTAGGCTCTTCGACGACCAAACGGCTCGAAGTGGTCGAAGCCTGTAGCGGCATTCGTTCCTTGATGACGCTGGCGACGCTTGCGGTCGTCTATGCCTATTTTACAAAACCGAAGGGGCGTGGCGACGGCGGCGGCAGCTGGTACGCGCGACACTTCGGCACGTTGCGCGCCGTCCTTATTGTGCTCGCCGCCGTGCCCATCGCCATTTTGACGAACGCGGCGCGCGTGAGCGGCACAGGGGTTCTGGCGCGTTACTACGGAACGCAGGTGGCCGACGGCTTTTTTCACTCGTTCTCGGGTTGGGTCGTCTATGTCGTCGCGTTTCTTTTGCTGTTCGCCTTCGGTTGGCTGCTTGACCGCTTCGACCCGAACCGCAGCGGCAAGGGCGGAGGCGGCGCGGCCAGGAAATCCGTCATAGTCGATAAGGATGCGACAAACATCGAGACGGAGAAGAGAATCAACGTCGGCGCGTCGCCATCGACGGCGATGACGGGCGGCGGCGATGTCGGGTAGAGACAAAAGATGAAGACGCAGGGCAGACATTTCTGGTTTCTTCTCGCGCTCCTGATTGCGGGCGGCGTGGTCGTCAACGTGTGGGAGTGGCGAGGCGAGGCGAAGGTTGCGCGCGATTCGCTCAAAGGGATTCCGACGCAGTTGGGCGATTGGCGACAGCGCGGGGTCGATGGACGCTTCGATCAGGCGAGCGAAGCCGTGCTCAAGGCCGACGATTATGTTTTGCGCGACTATGCGCTGGCGGATGGGCGAATCGCTTCGCTCTATGTCGGATACTACGGCTC
>CBDUCU010000554.1:0-2952 GCA_965365725.1 uncultured bacterium
CGGCGGCGGTCGCCAGCACGTTTGACATCTCGCCGCGCGAGATAGCCGGCGCGCTCAAGACGGCTGCACCTTCAGACATGCGCGGCGAGGTGCTGCGCTTCGGCGAAGGCTTTACGGTTGTTGACGATTCTTACAACTCGAATCCGCGCTCGCTTCTCTCGATGGTCGAAGCGGTTGCGATGGGCGGCGAAGAGGTGAAGCGCAAGGTGATAGTCGCGGGCGAGATGCTCGAACTCGGCCCGGAAGCCGCTGCGATGCACCGCGAAGCGGGACGCGAGATCGGCAATCTCGGCATAGACGTTTTGTGGGGCGTGCGCAATCTGGCACGCGAGATCGTCGAGGGCGCGCGCGAAGCAGGGATGGCGGAAGAGCGAACGCGCTTCTTTGAATCTTCCGACGAGGCCGCCGAAGCTTTAATTGATTTCGTTCGAGCAGGCGACCTCGTCCTCGTCAAAGGCTCGCGCGGCGTGCAGACGGACAAGATTGTCAAGCGTTTGAAGGAGACGCAGGGGCTAAACAATGAAGCATGAACGCGGAGCGCGGAATAAAAAACAGCACTTCTTTCATCGTTCATAATTCATCGTTTCGACACTGATGATCTATCACATCTTCTATGAGTGGCTCTTCAAATCCCTGTCGGCGGGCGGGACGGAGTCTGTCTTTGTCAAAGCGCTCAACGTCTTTCAGTATGTGACGTTCCGCACCGCCTACGGAGCGATTACGGCGCTGCTTATCTCGCTTGTTTTTGGCGGGCGCGTGATCGAGGCTTTGCGACGTTTGAAGGTGGGGCAAGAGATTCGCGCCGAAGGGCCGCAATCGCACGCGGCCAAGCGCGGCACGCCGACGATGGGAGGCGTGCTGATTGTCGGGTCAGTCCTTATCTCGACGCTGCTCTGGGCAAGGCTCTCAAGTTTTTACGTCTGGATAATTCTGGTCTCGACGACGCTCTTTGCGCTGATCGGTTTTATCGACGACTACCAGAAGGTCGCCAAAAAACAGAGTCTCGGTCTGACGGGACGAAAAAAACTGCTCGGACAGTTTTTGGTCGCGCTCGGCGTGTGGGCCGCTCTTTATATCGGGACTCACTACGGCATCGCCGATTACACGTGGCGTTTGAGCCTCCCGTTTTTTAAGGAGACGGCTCTGCGTGACATTACGAGCATCGGCCCTTTTCTCTATCTGCCCTTTATCGCGCTCGTGCTCTTGGGGTTCTCAAACGCGGTGAACTTGACCGACGGGCTTGACGGACTTGCGACGAGCGTAACCATCGTCGCGATGTCGGCGTTGACTGCTTTCACATACCTAAGCGGCGATTCGCGCTGGGCGACCTATATCGGCTTAGAGCATCAGAAGGACATCGGCGAGCTGACGGTCTTCTGCGGCGCGATGGTCGGCGCGAGTCTCGGATTCCTGTGGTACAACGCGCCGCCCGCAGAAGTTTTTATGGGCGACGTGGGAAGCCTCGCCATCGGCGGTGCAATCGGCACGATAGGCGTTTTGACAAAACAGGAGTTCATTCTTTTGGTCGTCGGCGGCGTGTTTGTGTTGGAGGCATTGTCGGTGATGTTGCAGGTCGCGTCGTTTAAGACGACCAAGCGGCGCATCTTCAAGATGTCGCCTCTTCATCATCATTTTGAGATTCAATGGGAGGGGCGTTTCGGACAGCGCACGGTGGAGACGAAGGTCGTCTTCCGGTTTCTTATCATTGCGATTCTCTTCGCGCTCTTGAGTCTTTCGACTTTGAAGCTGCGGTGAAACGAAGCGAATTGAAAACGAGCGCGGGCGGACGGAAACGAACAGGATGAGCAAACACAGTCATACGCCGCTTTACTCAGCCAATCCTGTTCATCTTGTCCCTTGTTCATTCTGTGAGCCGAGCGTGGAAGTGACGGGCAAAAAAGTTTTGGTGTTGGGCGCGGGCCGTAGCGGCACGGCGGCGGCGCATTTTCTCTCAGAGCGAGGCGCGGTCGTGGCGATAAATGACCGCAAGGCTTTGGTCGATTGGCCGGACGAAGCGCTGCGTCTCAAATCCGACGGCGTTGGACTGCTTGCCGGAGAAGTCCCGTCGTGGCTTCTGGATCAGATCGAGCTGGTCGTGCTCAGTCCGGGCGTACCGAGAAAAACTATTCCCGTGCGATATGCCGAGCGCGCGGGCGCGGAAGTGGTAGGCGAGGTTGAATTAGCCTTTCGATTTATGAAAGGGCGCGTCGTCGGCATCACAGGCACGAACGGAAAGACGACCACGACGACTCTCATCGGAGAGATCTTGAAAGACGCAGGATTGCCCACACAGGTCGGCGGCAACATCGGCACGCCGCTTGTCTCGCTTGCAGAAACTTCGCGCGAAGACGGCTGGACGGTCGCGGAGCTTTCAAGCTACCAGCTCGAAACGACAAAAGAGTTTCATTCGACGGTCGCGGTCGTGCTCAACGTGATGCCCGATCATCTGGATCGGTACGAAGACCTGATGGACTATGCGGCAGCCAAGCACCGAATCTTTCTTAAACAGACGGATGAGGACGTAGCCATTCTCAACGCCGATGATGAGATCGTCGCTTCATGGGCGAATGGCTTGCGCGCACACGTCGTCATGTTCAGCACGGAACGCGAACTCGACGAAGGACTTTTCCTGCGCGGGCGCGAACTCGTCTCGCGCACCGCGATGGGCGAGCGAGTGTTGTTGACGCGCGACGACATGCAGTTGAAGGGCTTGCACAACGTGCAGAACGTTCTGGCCGCGCTCGCCGCCGGTCTTGCCTGCGGCGCGTCGCCCGACTCGATGCGCGAAACCGTCAGACGCTTTGCGCCCGTCGAACACAGATTAGAGCGCGTCGCGGAAATTGGTGGGGTGACGTTTTACAACGACTCGAAGGCGACAAATGTTGACGCGGCGCTGAAAGCTCTCGAAGCACTTGCGGAAGAGCCGGGCCGCATCGTCATGATTCTCGGCGG
>CBDUCU010000555.1:0-2950 GCA_965365725.1 uncultured bacterium
CGCCTCAAAACCCAGACGACGGTCGCGCGCAAAAGCGGCGGTTGAGAAGAACAGAATCGGCGTTTCAGGCGTGAGCGCGCGAAGCTGTTTGCACAACTCGATGCTTGTGCCGTCGATATAATCGTCGTCAAGCATGTAGAGGTCAAAGCGGCTTTCGCTTGCGAGTTGCAGGCAATCGTGGATGGTCTTGGCCGAAAAAACTTCGTAACCGCTGCGGCCAAGCATCATGGTCAGAAGCGAGCAGATGTCTTCGCTCGGCTCAGCGCAGAGCACACGTTTTTTCTCGGGAGACATTGGGGGAACTCCTTTGAAATTATGAGAGTAAGACCCTACTTGCGAGCCTCTGCATGACTATTTATTCAGTAATAGTTAGTCAGGAGGGTGATAGGGTACAGCCCGCTTCGTGCTGTCGGCCGGGACGGGACGAAACGTTGAGAATGTATCCTCAAAGCGGGACGGCGGTCAATAAGTTTTCTCGCGCGTCAAAGCGCCATTTTCATTTACATCCTTGTCTTTCGCTTCATCCTCTTCCTCGTCAGGATTATAAATCTCATAGCCCGTGCCGTCGTCATAGTAGTAATCAACGGTGGTGCCGTCGCGTCCGCGCCGCACGCGTGTGCGCGAATCTGTTGTATCATCACCCCGCTCTTTCAATGAATCTCTCTCCATAAAAACTGAATTCTAAACACGACCTGCGCCAGCGTCTCTCTCGTTGTGGGCCATCATAGCCGCGCGCGGGCAGGAAGGGAACAACATGAGAAGCCGCATAAAACTTTTCAGACGGGTGCGAGCGCTTGCTTCGGTTGCCTTTGTCGTTGCGCTCGTCATACCGCACGGGGCGCTTCTTGCGCAGCAGACGCAGCCGCAAAGGTTTGAGCTAACGGTCGACAGCATCATGCGCGGGCCTGAATTGGTGGGCTACGCGCCGCAATCGATTGTTTGGTCGCGCGACAGCACGCGCATCTATTTTCGCTGGAAACGCGCGAATGATCCGCGTCTGAAAGAGTTTGACGCGTACGTCGTCCGGCGCGACGGGACGAATTTGCGCAAGCTGACGGAAGACGAAGCAAAGCGCGAAGTTCCGCCCGCCGGCGGAGAGCTTTCAAAGGATAAGAAGCTGACCGTTTTTGCTGATGAAGGCGACATCTTTCTCTTCGATCACGCAAAGGGCGAGCGGCGACAACTCACGCGCACGACCGAGTCTGAAACAAATCCGCGCTTTACGCTCGACCAGCGCGCCATTTATTTCACGCGCCAGAATAATCTCTATCTGCTTTCGCTCGACGGCGGCTCGCTCGAACAGCTGACCGACATACGTACGGGCGGCGGCGCAAGCGAAGGGCGCGGCAGCGCAGCAGGACAGAGACAGGGCGATGCGCAGCAGCGCGGGACGGAAAGCCAGGAGGTCTTAAAGAAAGAGGAGCGCACACTTCTTGAAGCGGTGCGTGAGCGCGCGGCGCGGCGCGAGGAGCAAGAGGCCGCGCGCAAGAAACGCGAGACGCGCAAACCCTTCCAGATTGCTGCGGGCCAGAGCGTCTCCAATCTCACGCTCTCGCCCGACGGCAAATACGCGATTGCTACGGTCAACGAGCCTGCAACCGGCGCGAAGAACACAATCGTTCCCAACTACATCAACGAGTCTGCTTACACCGAAGACATTCCGAGTCGCACAAAGGTCGGCGATTTACAGGGCCGCTCGCGGATGGCAATCATCTCGGTCGAGACGGGAGAATCAAAATGGGTCGATCACGGCCAGCGCGCGGAGGTTGCGCCGCAGGTCAGAACGCGCACCGAAGCCAATACGACAGAGCAGGCAGAACGCGAGCGCGGCGCGCAGACGCAATCGCAACAACAAGGACAACAAGCGCAGCAACAAACTCAACAACAAACGCAGCAACAGACCGCCCGTCAAACACAACAACAACAGACCGAAAACGCGCAGCAACAACAGGCACGCGACCGCGACGTGCAGCTCTCACAGCTTCAATGGTCAGAAGACGGCGCACGCGCTGCCCTGCTTGCGCGCGCAGCCGACAACAAAGACCGTTGGGTGCTTCTGCTCGACCCGGTGACCGCCAAGACGCGCGTGCTTGCCACCGTGCATGACGAGGCTTGGGTCGGCGGCCCCGGCTCGTTTACTTTGGGATGGCTCTCAGACAACCGCACGCTCTATTTTCAATCCGAGCGCGATGGCTTTGCGCATCTCTACACCGTCTCAAGCGATGGAGGCGAGGCGAAACAGTTGACCTCCGGGCGATTCGAAGTTTCAGATGTGCGTCTCTCAGAAGACAAAACGAAGTTCTATTTTACGTCGAGCGAGATCAGCTTCTTCGTCCGGCATCTCTACTCGATGCCGGTCGAGGGCGGAACGCGCACGCGCATCACGACGCTTGACGGCAACAATCAGGTTGACATCTCGCCCGATGAACAGATGCTCGCCGTCGTCAACTCTTACAGCAATCGTCCGCCGGAGCTTTTTCTTCAACCGAATCGCCCCGCTCCGCCCGAAGGCGCGAAAGGCTCAGTCCCCGTCCGCGTGACAGAGTCGCCGCTTCCCGAATTTTCAAATTACAAATGGATCGATCCGCCCATCATTGACTTTAAAGCGCGCGACGGCGCAAACGTCTATGCGCGTATCTACAAGCCCGCCAACTTCCAGCGTGGCGGCCCTGCCGTCGTCTTCGTACACGGCGCGGGCTATTTGCAGAACGTGCATAAATGGTGGTCAAACTATTTCCGCGAATACATGTTTCATCATCTTTTGATGGAGCGCGGCTATCTCGTCTTAGACATAGACTATCGCGGCTCGGCGGGCTACGGGCGCGACTGGCGCACTGGCATCTATCGCTTTATGGGCGGCAAAGATTTGACCGACCATGTTGATGCGGTTCGTTATCTGACAAGCGAACACGGCGTTGACGCAAAACGCGTGGGGCTGTACGGCGGCTCT
>CBDUCU010000556.1:0-2942 GCA_965365725.1 uncultured bacterium
CCCGCCATGACATTTGACGAGAAGCGGCGGACGCTCGGTCTCCGGCGCGTTGAAATCTTTGTTGCGCGGCGGATAAAAGAAGGCATGCGCCGTTTGCCCGTTCTCGGTCGGGAACTCTACGGCGCGCGGCTCGGAGATGTAGCCCTCTTCGATTTGCAAATCGCTTGCGCGTCGCAGAGGCTTTATCACGCCTGTCTCGACGTTGAATTCGACAATCGCTGCGCGCTCGGTAGGCGAAGCGGCGCGAAAGACTGCGCGTCCCGTTGCTGCACTGACGTATGTAATATCAGTGTAGGGCGCGTCAGCGATATCGAGTTTTTTTGTCTTTGTGTCGAGCGTGGCGAGACGTGCGCGACCGCGCTCGACAAAGACGCAGACGATCTTCTCCGCCGACGCGAAGCCGTATTGCGACATGCCGAAGCCCCACTGCGGCAGACCAAACTCTACCTCGCGCGGACACATCTCTTCGACGCTTCCATCCTCGTTCAAGCGATAAAGATTCCACCAGCCGCTTTTGTCAGAGACAAAATAGAGCCGCCCGTCGGGCGACCACGCCGGCTGAAAGATGGATTCGTCTTTGCCGCCCGCAATCTTTTTTGTTTCTCCGAGCGTACCGTCGGCTCGTAGCTCGCCCGTCCACAATTCCGTACCGTCCCAGGGCATGTTCGGATGATCCCAGCAGAGCCATGCGAGGCGCGCTCTATCTGGACTCAGACGCGGCGTAGAGAAAAAGTCGTGACCTGAAACGATGACTGTTCCGCATGCTTCATCGCCCGAAGCTTTGATGGCAACAATTGTGTTGACGGCCTCGCGCATCTTGTCTGTGTGGTCTTCGCGTACGCTGTAAACAAGACCGCGTTCATGGTCGAAGCGGAAATCGGCAAAACGATAATCTGAGGCGGGTGTGACGGGCACAGGCTCCATTCCCCGCTCCTGTCGGTAGAGCCTCTGGTCGGCAAAATTTGAGAAAAAGACTGTGCCATCATGCGCCGTAAAATCGCCGCCGCCGTATTCATGGACGCGCGTGCGCGCGTTGAAACCCTGCGGCGTGAGGTCTTCTGTTTGACCGTCGAATGATAAACGCACGATGCAGTTGCGACCCGCTTCGGTTGGACGCATCTCCGTCCAGTAAACGTCCTTCCCGTCGACGAGAGCTTGGCTCAACCCGACAGTTGCAGAAACGATGAGGTCTGAGGTGATCGGCGATTTCCAGGAGCCAAAGGGCGCGGTCTTAACTGCGTTCATACTCGAATCTTCTCCAGCGTTGATTGATTTCAAAATAGATGTCAGACAAAAATTAAACGGGCGGTCTTTCGGGCGGCGGGGCGACAGCGCAAAAGTCTTCTGTAAAACGCGCAGCGTAACCGTTGAGCAGCTCATCGACGCGTCGAAGCTCTGTCGATCTGACGATGAGTCCGACGTGAAACGGCTTGCGTACGCGATAGACGATTTCAGGGTCGTCGTAAACCGATGTGTCGGGCCACTCTTGCCGCGCAAGCGAAAGCGCGATGCCGCTAAAATCGCGCAAGGCTCGCGGACGCTCGACGGCAGCGCGCGACCCGCCTGCCAGTTCAACGCGCGCCCACTCTCGCCAGAGATTGATGCCGGTTGCGGCCTCCGCCGTCTCCGCAGTGTATGCCCCGCCGACGCGTGAGGCGACTTCGAGAAAATAGAACTCGCCGTCGGTCGCGCCCTTGATAAATTCTGCGTGCGTCGCACCGTGTTCGAGGCCGAAGCCTTTGAGCAATTTTTGGTTCAACTCGACAAGATGGCAGTAATCTTCCGAGTCGTATTCGAGCGTGCGCGAGATAAAAACTCCGCCCTTTTGGGCTACGTCCATCGGAGGCCGCCCGTAGCGGCTGACATTGGCGAAAGACACTTCGCCGCCCTCGACGATTGAATCGACGTGAAAGACTTCGCCCGCGACGAATCTTTCAAGCAGATGATAGGGCGCGCGTTCGCCGAGCGCGGCGCGTGCGTCGAGCGCGTCGATTGTGCGCCAAACCTGTTCGGGCTCGTTGAGCTTGCGGATGCCGATGGCAGACACGTCCGAGCGCGGCTTGAGAACCCAAGGGGCCGGGACGCGCTCCATAAAATCGCGCAACGCGTCGTAGTTGAGAACGTGGACAAAATCGGGGACGCGGATACCGGTTTCGGCAGCCTTAAAGCGCATCATCAGCTTATCGCGGAAGGTTCGAGCAGCCGTCGCATACATGCCGGGGATTTGAAGATGTTCACGTAAAAGCGCTGTGCTTGTTACGTCGAACTCTTCGAGCGCGACGATGCGGTCGAGCCGGATGCGGCGCGCAATCTCGCTTCCCGCGTAGATGAAGAGATCGACGGTTGCGTCGTCGGGTAGAACGATTATGTCGTCGAGCGCGTCGCGCGGCCACTCTTCTTTGACAGTGCGCTCGCGCGTCAGCAGAAAGACGCGTGCTCCCTGCGTCTTGCATTCACGCAGGAAATCAGCGCCCTTAAAGAAACTTGCGACGCAGAGAATGTTTACGTTTCGCTCAGGAATTTCCGACACGATTGCGGTCTCAAACGAGAGTTGTTGAAATCAAAGAAAGTATATACCTCAACACTTTCACGGTCACACAAATATAAAGAGATCGGGCCGAGATTTCTGATAAAAAATCTCGGCCCGATTTTGTATGCGAATTGTCTCGCGCGACTTTAGTAGATGTTGAAGTTGTATTCGATTGTCACCCACTGCGAGACATTGCGACCATCCTTTTGCGCGGGCGTAAACTGTATGCGACGCGCTGCGGCAATAGCCTTCTCGGTCAACCCGTCGGGCAAGCCCTTGACTACTGAGATGCTTGAGACCGCGCCGTTTGCGCCGAGCACCATGCGCAGCTTGACCACGCCGGTAACATTGTTTTTGCGCGCTTCTTCGGTAAAGCCCGGCTCGGGTTTTGAGAGAAGCACGGCCTTGCGCG
>CBDUCU010000557.1:0-2933 GCA_965365725.1 uncultured bacterium
GTGGTCGCATCCGCGCCATCGACACGCCCGCCAGTCTTCGAGACGGCCATAGATTGCGCGAGCGCGTGCGTCTCGTCCTCAACAACGCGAGCCGCGAGCGCGCCGCGACGCTTCTTAATAATGCTGTGTTTGACGATCTCGAAATACGTGTTGAGGGCGATGCAACGTTTGTTGTGTTTGCGCGCGACGTTTCGGACGACGCGCTTGACCGCGCTCTCAGACTTCTCATAGACGGAGGAGCGCGCATTACATCGTGCGAATCGGAACGCGCGTCTTTGCTCGACGTTCTTGAGAGATTTGAAAAAGAGGACGAGAGCGAAGCTTCTTCAAAGTCGCGTGCCAGGGAGTTAAAAAGTTGAAAGGGATTCTTTTGCTGTTTGGGCGCGTGCGGGCTTTCGTGGTGCGCGATTATCAACTCGCGTTGAGCTATCGACTGCAATTCTTCCTGCGCATTCTCTCGATTCTTTTTGTGACGACCACCTTCTTTTTCGTCTCGCAGATTTTTGCGAACCGCTTTGACACGCCTTACGCGCAATGGCGCGACCCCTTTTTGGCGTGGATTACGGCGCTTCCCTTTCTCAACTATTTTATGGTCGGATTTTCAAGTCTCGCCAATGCGATTCGCTCCGAGCAGGCGCAGGGAACTCTGGAGAGCGTGTTGATGACTCCGATTGGCGTGCCGACTTTGGTCGTTGCAAGCTCGGCGTGGGATTTTGTCGAAGCGTCGTTTCATTCATTTCTTTATCTTTTCTTCGGCTGGTTTTTGTTCGGCGTAACTTATCGCGGAAACTTTCTGCTGGCGCTGCTGATTCTGCTTTTAACGACGCTCGTGCTCGCTTCAATCGGCATCCTCTCCGCAAGTTTTGCGATGGTCTTTAAGCGCGGCGACCCGTTCGGCATCATCATCGGGACAGGCTCGGCGCTCTTTTCAGGGGTTTTCTTTCCCACGCAGCTTGTTTCCGGAACGGCGGGCGCAGGCTTCGGCCTTATCTCGCGCGCACTGCCGACCACTTACGGCATCGACGGCATCCGCCGCGTTCTCATTCAAGGTCAAACGCTATCGGAAGTCAGCGCGCCGCTCATCACGCTCGCCGTCTATCTCGTCGTGCTTCTCCCCTTCTCGCTGTGGGTCTTTGCGCGCGCCGTGCGCCGGGCCAAACGCGAGGGCAGCCTTATTCAATATTGAAGAAAGCCGACGGCTTTCTGTTCTGAGAACACCGACGTGCATGGATGCTATGAATAAACACTGATCAGATCAGTTGTAATCCTTTCGCTTCAGAGCACGTCTGGCGTTCTATTCTTCTTTCAACACACTCAAAAGCCATCCGATGTAATCTAAAAGCTGATTACTAAACTTTACTTTATGCGCGTCGCTTACACATCGCGTTACTACGCAGATATCGGCGAAGGTCATGTCTTCCCGATACGCAAGTTTGAGTTGGTGAGAGACAAATTGTTGGCCGAAGGAACGATTACGCATCGGGACGTATTTGAGCCGCCGCCTGCGTCAATCGAAGATGTGTTGCTGGTTCACACCGAAGATTATGTGACGCGCCTGCGGGCCGGAGCTTTGACGGCGCGCGAGATTCGCAGGCTCGGTCTACCCTGGTCGAAGGCGCTCGTCCGGCGTTCGTTTCTCGCAACGGGCGGAACAATTCTCGCCGCGCGTTGGGCGCTTGAAGCAGGGGTCGGCTCGAATCTGGCGGGCGGGACGCATCACGCATTCCCTGAGCGGGGCGAGGGCTTCTGCGTCTTGAACGACGTGGCAGTCGCCGTTCGTGTTCTTCAACGCGATGGTTTGATTAGACGCGCGGCAATCGTCGATTGCGACGTGCATCAGGGAAACGGGACGGCAACAATCTTCGCCGCAGACCCTTCGGTCTTTACCTTCTCGATGCACGGAGCGAAAAATTATCCGCTCTTTAAGGTCAGCTCCAGGCTCGACGTTGAACTGTCCGACGGCACTTCTGACGATGAGTATCTGGATACGCTTGCGCGATGTCTGCCGCAGGTCTTTGAGCACAGCCCCGACATCGTTTTCTATCTCGGCGGCGCAGACCCGTTTGCAGGCGACAAGCTTGGCCGACTCTCTTTGTCGATGCGTGGTTTGCGAGAGCGCGACGAGATGGCTCTGCGTTCGTGCCGCGAGCACGGCGTGCCTGTGGTGACGGTGATGTCGGGCGGCTACGCTGCTGACATCAACGACACGGTTGAGATTCATTGCGGGACGATCCGCGCGGTGCGCGCTGTCTTCAAAACGGAAGATTAATCATCGCAGACAGATAGAGACACAGTTATTGATTAAACTGTGTCTCTTCTGTCTGTGGTGGTTAATTGTTTTAGGCGAGGCTGCGCTGTCGTTGGTCGGGCGGTTGCAGCGCGTTGCCCGTCATGCCGCTTTTGGTCATCCGTCTCCAGAGGAAGCTGTTGCCGACTTCGCTCGTAATGAGACCTTTTTTGACGAGATCGTTGATGGCCGCATCGAAGGTGAACATGCCGAAGGCGCGGCCTGTCTGCATAACGGTGTGAATCTGGTGCGTCTTCCCTTCGCGAATCAGATTTGCCACCGACGGCGTGTTGACAAGAACTTCGGTGACGGGGACGCGTCCCTGCCCGCCTGAAAACGGCAGAAGCGATTGTGCGACTACGCCGCGCAAGCTTTCGGCAAGCATCACGCGAATCTGCGATTGCTGGCTTGCGGGAAACACATCGATGATGCGGTCAACGGTCTTGATGGCTCCGTTTGTATGGAGCGTGGCAAAGACGAGATGGCCCGTTTCGGCGGCGGTGATTGCCAGAGATATTGTTTCAAGGTCGCGCATCTCGCCGACGAGAATGATGTCTGGGTCTTCGCGTAGTGCGGCTCGCAGCGCGGCGTGAAAAGATTTGGTGTGGCTCGACACTTCACGCTGGCTGACGAGCGCTTGCTGATT
>CBDUCU010000558.1:0-2924 GCA_965365725.1 uncultured bacterium
CTACGGCGGCTCTTACGGAGGCTTTATCACCTTGATGGCGATGTTTACAACGCCCGACGTGTTTGCCGCAGGCGCGGCGCTTCGACCCGTCACCGATTGGGCGCACTACAATCACCCTTACACGGCAAACATTCTCAACACGCCGCAAGCAGACCTCGAAGCATACAAACGCAGCTCGCCCATCTATCATGCCGAAGGCTTAAAAGGCGCGCTTCTCATCTGTCACGGGATGGTTGACACAAACGTACATTTTCAGGATTCGGTCCGTCTCGCCGAGCGCCTCATCGAACTGCGCAAAGAGAACTGGGAACTCGCCGCCTACCCGGTCGAAGACCACGCCTTCGAGCGACCCGCAAGCTGGGCCGACGAATACAAACGCATCCTCAAGCTTTTTGAAAACAACCTCAAGCCGCAGCGACAGGCCGCCGGCGCAAGGCGTTGACGAAAAGCAGCACCATTCGGCCCGACAGGGAAGAGAGAGCGAAGCATGATTCTGTCGCTGCACTTCGGAAGGAAAATTATGAGAAGGTCGGAAAACGCAACGAGAGCCTTAATTGTGCTCCTGATGCTCGCGTCCAGCGTTGCGCCACTGTCTGCACAGCAAGCGTCGCTGAGGGGGCGCGGCATCACAGCCGAGGATTACTACTCGTTTGAGTTTCTGAGCGACCCGCGCATCTCGCCTGATGGAAAGTTGGTGGCTTACGTCGTCACGACAGTCGATCAGAAACAGAACCGAAGACACTCAAACATCTGGCTCACAAGCGTCGATGGCAGTCGTGCACCGCGACAGTTGACGACCAGCGTGCAAAGCTCAAGCTCGCCTCGCTGGTCGCCAGACGGTGCGCACCTCGCTTTTCTTTCGGCGCGACCTGCGGGCAGCGAGATCAACGCTCCGCCTCTTGCTCCCACGCAGTCTGCAGCCACGCCCGCAGCCTCAGCAACTTCGGCAACAACAGGCGCAACGCCTACAAATCCAAGCGTGCCGTCGGCCACGCCTCCTGCGCTCGCCGCGTTGCCGAGCGCGCTTCAGACCGCGTCGGCACCGTCTGCCGATGCGCCGCGCGCACAAGTTCATCTGCTATCGATGGAGGGCGGCGAAGCGCGTCGCTTGACGAGCTTGAGAAACGGCGTGAGCAGCTTTCAATGGTCGCCCGACGGCGCGCGCCTTGCGGTCGTCAGTCGCACGGGGCCGAGCGATACAAAGCCTCCTTCAAGCGACGTGCGGCATTACAAAAATTCTTCCTACAAGTTTAACGATACGGGTTGGTTCGACGATAAACGTAATCACATCTGGGTTGTCGACGTGCGAACAGGCGAGAGCAAACAGATCACTTCGGGCGAGGATTGGCACGACAACGACCCGCAATGGTCGCCCGATGGACGGCGCATCGCTTTTGTCTCCGACCGTACCGGACGCGCTTTTGAAGAGAGCCGCAATACGGACGTGTGGGTCGTCAACGCTGACGGTACGGGGGCGCTCACCAAAATCTCCGACCATGAAGAGGAAGATCAGAGTCCGCGTTTTTCGCCCGACGGCAAATGGATTGCTTTTACGGGTCGCGTGCGTGAGCGCGATCATCCAAAAATCTGGCTTACCCCCTCCACTGGCGGCGCAGCGTCGCAACTTGCCGCCGACGGTCTCGATCTCATCCCGACAAATTTGCGTTGGGCCGAAGGCGGGCGCGCCTTGATGTTTGAGGCGGGCGTGCGCGGCGAGTCGCATCTTTTTCGCGTCGATGTCTCGACAAAGAAGATCAAACAGATGACGATGGGCGCGCGCGCCGTGCGCTCGGTTGACGCGCACGACCGCACGAATCTTTTGGCCTACACCGTCAACGATTTTAAGAACTTGGACGACCTTTACGTCTCGGATTTATCGGGCAAAAACGAGCGACGGCTGACGCGGCTCAACACACGGCTCTGGTCGCAGCTTCAATTGCAGGATGTTGAAAGGTTCACCTACAAGAGCGCGGACGATTTAGACATCGACGCTTTTTTCGTCAAGCCGCTCGGCTGGCAGGAGGGCAAAAAGTATCCTCTGATTTTGAATATTCATGGCGGCCCGGCGGCGATGTACGGCGTTGACTGGTTTCATGAGTTTCAGATGTACGCGGCAAAGGGTTGGGCCGTGCTCTACACAAACCCGCGCGGCTCGACCGGCTATGGACAGCGTTTCGAGCGCGCAATCGTTAATGAATGGGGTGGCAAAGATTATGTCGACGTGATGAAGGGCGTGGAGACGGCGCTTGCGCGTTACCCCTGGATCGACCGCGAACGACTGGGCGTAACGGGCGGCTCTTACGGCGGCTTTCTGACGAATTGGATTGTCGGCCACACCGACATCTTTAAGGCGGCGGTTACTTTGCGCAGCGTCACAAACTTTGTCAGCGACGAGGGCACGCGCGATGGAGCTTACGGGCACACGCCGGACTTCGGCGGCGACCTCTTTGACAAGTTCGATCTCTACTGGGAACGCTCGCCCCTCAAGTATGCGCGAAATGTCAACACGCCGATTCTCATTCTCCATTCGGAAAACGATCACCGCGTCCCGCTCGAACAGGCCGAGCAATGGTTTCGCGCGCTCCGCCATTTCAACAAGACTGCGGAGTTCGTCATCTTCCCGCGTGAGAACCACAACCTCACGCGCACGGGCGAGCCGAAACATCTGGTTGAAAGCCTCAACTGGCAAAGCTATTGGTTTGAGCGCCACCTCGACGGCAACACGCGCGCCGTCGCGCCTAACGCTCGATGAAAGGAGAGTAATAAGTAATCAGTGATGAGTGATGAGTGATGAGTAAAATGCGATCTGTTGTTAACTCATCACTCATTACTCATCACTCATTACTCGTTATAAATGTCTTTCGAGTTACCAAAGCTTTATCCCATTACAGATGCGCGTCTGTCCGGGCTGTCGCATGCGAAAC
>CBDUCU010000559.1:0-2916 GCA_965365725.1 uncultured bacterium
GACGCGCACGTCAACCTTGATCGTGCGCGTCGAGCCGAGCTTTTCAAATTCGCGCTCCTGCAAGATGCGCAGCAGCTTTGATTGGAGCGGCAAACTCATGTCGCCGATCTCGTCAAGAAAGAGCGTCCCGCCGTCGGCCTGCTCAAAACGTCCCGGTCGAGGGCTGTGCGCTCCCGTAAATGCTCCCTTGACGTGACCGAAAAGCTCGTCTTCGAGAAGCTGTTCGGGGACGGCGGCGCAGTTGAGCGCCACAAAGGGACGGTTGGCGCGCGGGCTGCGCTGATGAACGGCGCGAGCCACCAATTCCTTGCCCGTGCCGGTCTCGCCCGTCACAAGCACCGTCGTATTAAACGGCGCGACGGCCTCGACCTGTTTGAGCAGATTGAGCATCGGGGTCGAAGTGGCGACGATGTCGCCGAAGCCCGACCAGAAAGTCTTGCCGTCGGCGGCTTCGGGAACGCGCCGCGCGGCGACGCGGATTGCTCCGCGCAGCATGTCAAAGCTAAAGGGTTTCGAGAGAAAATCAGCCGCGCCACGCTTCATCGCTTCGACGGCGATGTCAACGGTTCCATAAGCGGTCATGACGATGATGACGAGCGTAGGGCGGAGCTGGCGCGCGCGCGGGACAAGATCGAGACCCGACATACCGGGCAGCATCACGTCGGTGATCAGCACGTCGAAGCCTGTTTCGGCGAGCCGCTTAAGACCGTCTTCAGCCGTCGCAGCGCCCTCGACCTTGTAGCCTTCGATATCGGCGGCTTCAAGCAGCACCGTGCGCAGCTGGTCATCGTCCTCGACGATCAAAAGAGAGACAGCCATAGAAATTTTCTGAAGACCTCTGCCGGAGTGCTCTAGACTTCTCTACTGAAACCGACCGGAAAGTGCTCTGCGGTTACGGTATGTTAGCCTAAGCCTTGTTGGAATACAATTGTCTTCGAACGTCGCCGCAGCCTGCGTCAAGCACTGCTCAAAGGCGAACGCAACCCTGATCGACAGGGTCGCATTTGCACGTAGCAAATACAAATCTGCATCTCTTTACAAAACCAAATCAGAATTGCTGACATCGAGCGCGTCCGAGCCTCAGGCGCTTGATGTCAGCAATTCTGAATTTTTCTAAATCAAGCGGCTGAGTGTGCGGGAGCCGAAACATTCGGACGACTAACGATGAAAGCGGCGGCAGCTTTTTCAACGATTGAGGCGAGCAGTTGCTTGTCTTCCGCGCCCAGCCCGAGCTTTGTTTGCTTGCGGTCAAAGTAGAGGCAGCCGATGGCGCGCCCCTGCGAGATGACGGGCAGCATCCCGAACGAGTGTGCCTGCACTACGTCACGAAAGAGCATGGCCGAGAGCGGAGATTCTTTAACGCTCTCGACAAGCAACGGGCGACGGCCAAGCATGACCGGCGAGACGGGCCCCGACCATGACGAGATGTTGAAATCAAAACTACGCGCCAACTCTTCCGCGCCCTCGCCGACCCACAACCGGCCACGTACGCGCGTCCGCGTCTGGTCGAGCAGACAGAGCACGACACGGTCGAAGCAGCCGCCGCGATAGACGGCCTCAAGCGCCGCCATCAGGATGTCAGTCGGCTCTGTGTATTCGCCATTATTGACCATCCTGCTCAGCTCTGCCATGAGCCGCGCGAGCAATCCCGTGTCTGCGGCCCGCGTCGTCACAGGCTCTTGAACGGGCGCATTGAATTCAACGTCTGCTTCGCCCGCTAAAGCATTGCGAAGCTTTACGCCGGATGACTTGATCGATTCGCGCACGAGCGCGACGCTGTTTTTGACGATCTCTTTTGCCTCGTCATCAGTGATGGAAAGCTCGCGCCCGAAACGCGCGACCAGTTCGCGCGCCAGCTCGCGCCCTTCGCGCCCGACGGCCCGGTGCGCGGCGCGCGTCAGCGCGTGTGCGAAAGAAGAGATGAGCGTCAGCCGCTCGCTTGTCTCGCGCGGTCTTTGCAGAATCTTGAACGGGTCTGACATCCCTGCGGCGAGCCTTTGAGGAAGATTGCCGCGCGCGACCGCGTCGCGTCCGATCTCCTCGTAGGTGCAGCCCATCACTTTGCGGCACGCCTCGCGCTCTGTGAGCTTCTCTTCTTTTTTCAGCTCCTCGACGCGCGCCACCTCCGCTTCGAGATGAGAGGCGGCGAGCAGTTCGCCGAGCCCCGCAAACATCCCCGCCAGATATGCTTCCTCGGGATTGTCGTAACCCATTCGCCGCGCGACGGCGCGCGCATTTTCGGCGGCGAGCAGAGAGAGGATCATCAGCTCTTTTACGCCGTGCGCTTTGCGTCCGAAATGCTCTAAAAGCATCAGCCCTGAGGCGAGGTCGCGCACCTTGTCCCAGCCGAGCAACCGCACGGCCTGTGTGACGGCGATGATTTCGCGGTCGCCTCGATTGAAATAGACCGAATTGACGGCGCTGATCAGCCGCGCCGTCAGGCTCTGATTTTTGAGGATGGTCGAGACCAGACGGCGCACGCCTGCGTTCTCTTCTTCGGCGACGCGCATCAGCTCATCGACGTCGCGCGCAAAGGCCGGCACCTCGCCGCTCGCAGCGATCCTCCGATAGACGCTTTCGACCCTTTGATTTTCGCACGCGTCCATCATTGCTCGATACATTCCAACGCGGGGGCGCGCCTTCTCAAGTCTTAGATGTCGATGCCGGGGAAGATTTGCTCCATCACGTCGATCAACTTCGAGCCGGATAGAGGTTTCGTCAAATAACTGTTTGCGCCGAGCATCAGCCCCTTGTCGCGCGTTACATCGTCGCCATGCGTCGAGAGAATGACGATGGGCGTGGACGGAAACTGCGCGCGGGCTTTCTCGATAAATTCCAGCCCGTTCATCTCGGGCATATCGATATCCGTCAACACGACATCGACGGGAGCGGCGGCCAATTTTTCGAGCGCGACCC
>CBDUCU010000560.1:0-2914 GCA_965365725.1 uncultured bacterium
GCGGGGTCGAGGCCGCCTACCGCGACCGCAGCTTCGGACTTATCGACAACTGGCTGCGCCACGTGCAGGACGTTCTGCGCAAACACGAAGCGTTTATCGCGCAATGCCCTGACGATGCGACGCGTCTCGAAAAACTCTGCGAGCTAAACGTCATCGAGCAGGTGGCAAGCGCATGTCAGACGACGATTATTAGGCAGGCGTGGGAGCGCGGGCAGGAGCTATACGTTCACGGCTGGATTTACGGCCTCGATGATGGACTCTTACGCGACTTAAACGTTTGCATCGGCAGCCAGACCGATACTGCACCAATTTGCGAAACCGCTATCAAATCATGCCTTCAGATTTAGCGTTTGAAGTAATTACCGTCGGCTCATGTTGCCGAGCCGCTCAATCAACAGCCCGTCGCAGATAGTTTCTCAGCAGAATTTTCTCTAACGTGAGTCGCCCGAAGCTTGCGCGACAAAGGCGATGCGGTCGCCTTTTGGACTGACGCTCAGGCGCGTGATCGACTTCAGATTGGCGTTTGAGAAATCGGCTATCTCGCGCCACTCAGTCGCGCCCGCGCGCCAGAGAAAAACTTTCGCGTCCTTTGCCATCAGAATCGATGCGCCGTCCGAAGTCCAAGCGTAGTCTTCGCTGCCGGGGAGCGTCTTTGTCAGCGTCTGCTTGGCGTGGGTCTTTACGTCGTAGGTGCGCACGGCCCAGTCGCCTTCACCGAGTTTGTGGACGTAAGAGATTTTCTGCGTGCGTGGGACGCGTTGGAGCGAGCGCCCGACGTTTGTCGCAATCACGCCCCACTCGCCCGTGCGCACGTCAACAATCTGCAAGGTAATGGGCTGGCCGAGAATAAAGAGCGCGAGCGTGCGTTCGTCTCCCCACGCGTGATAGCCGACCGGCTTGAAATTTTCCAACACAAGCGAAGGCTGCGCGCCCGCCGTCAAAGAAAACTTCCAGAGACGCTGCGTCCCGTCTTTTTCGACCCGCACGACCGAAATAGATTTCCCGTCCGGCGTGACTGTGGGCGAATATTCCGACTCTGCGGTTTCGGTCACGCGCGTCGTTGAGTTGTCCGCAAAAGCGTAGCGATAGATGTCGGCCTGATTGTCGGCGCGAATCGAGGTGTAGAGCAGCGCGGACGCGTCGGGCGTGAATGAAGGCTGGTTGTCGTAGCCCGTCCATTCGGTGATGCGACGCGGCGCGCCGATCTTTAAGGTGTCGCCCGATGATGAAAGGTCTGCGATAAACACATCGGTTGCCGGCGGCGGCGCGGGCGCGGGCGTTGGTGAGGGCGACGTTTGACCGAGAACCGTCGCGTTGAAGAGACAGACGGCGATCAAGTTGAAGGCGACGTATCTTAAAAGGTGCATGACTATGTTGTCGGCTTTCTGTTGACGAAGACAAACTCTCACAAACAACCATCAGGCTTTTATGAATCAGCTTGTCCCGCATATTGCGCCGTTGAAGCGCCGGAGATAAAGGGCGCTTTTTCCGTCAGCGCGTGATCGACGAGCTGTCGTTGCTCAAGCTCATGGACGGCGTAAGAGCCTGTCGCAGGGCTTGCCGATGCGGCGCGACCGACGTAGAAGGGGCGCTCGCATCCATTCATCATGTTTATGAGACGCGGTTCGACAAAGAGCCAGCCGCCGTAGTTTTTCGGCTCCTCCTGCGCCCACACAAGCTGCGTCGCGTTTTGGTAAGAGGCGAAGATTTCACGCAGCGCGCGTTCGGGAAATGGATAAAACTGTTCGAGGCGGACGATAGCGACCGACATATCATCGGTCTTAGCGCGCGCCGCCGCCAGATCATAAAAGACTTTTCCCGAACAGAGCACGATGCGTCTGACCGCCGCGCGGTCGCTGACGTTTGCGTCGTCGATAACGGGGCGAAATCCGCCAGTCGTCAACTCTGCAACCGTCGAGACGGCGGCGGGCAGACGCAACAGACTCTTCGGAGTCATGACGATGAGCGGGCGTGCGACAGGTTGTTTGACCTGTCGCCTGAGAAGATGGAAATACTGCGCGGGCGTGGTCGGATAACAGACCTGCATGTTGTTCTCGGCGCAGAGTTGGAGGTAGCGTTCGAGACGCGCATTTGAATGCTCAGGCCCCTGACCTTCGTAGCCGTGCGGCAGAAGCATGACCAGACGCGACGGTTGTTGCCATTTGTCAACGCCGGGCGCGATAAAGGTGTCGATGACGACCTGTGCGCCGTTTGAGAAGTCGCCAAACTGCGCTTCCCAACAGACGAGCGCGTCGCGCGCAACGACCGAATAGCCGTAGTCGAACCCGAGCACGCCCTGTTCAGATAAAGAGCTGTCGAAGACTTCGACGCGTGCACGCTCGCCTTCCGCAGTCATGTCCGTAAGCGGCGACCAGCGCGCGCCGGTCTGCGTGTCGTAAAGAATGGCGTGACGCTGGCTGAATGTTCCGCGCCCCGAATCCTGCCCCGACAGACGCACGCGCGCGCCTTCTAATCCGAGCGAGCCAAAGGCCAACAGTTCGGCAAAGGCCCAATCCATCGGCAGAGCCCCTTCGCCCATCTTTGCGCGGCGCGCAAGCTGGCTGACCATCTTAGGGTTGACGTTAAAGCCTTCGGGAACGATTGCGATGCGGTGTGCAACATCGCGGATAGTTTCGGCTGCGACGGGCGTTTCGATGACTCCCGAGCCGTCCTCTTCCGTTTCGGGCGCGGGCAGTTCCTGTCGCGCCTGTTTGTGTTTGACGATCTCTTTGGCGCGCGCATGGATGCCCTCATAGTAAGAGGTCGCATCCTTTATCATCGCTTCGACCTCTTCCGCAGTCATCACGCCTTCGCGCACAAGACGATCCGCATATTTCGCGCGCACGCCCGGGTGCGCCTTGACGCGCGCATACATCAAGGGCTGCGTGTAGCTCGGCTCGTCGCCCTCGTTGTG
>CBDUCU010000561.1:0-2904 GCA_965365725.1 uncultured bacterium
CTGGCCGCGGAAGCGCACGCGTGCGGGCGTGTCGTCGCGGCTTCCGCCATCAACGATCAAAACTTCGTCGGGCCGAAAGCTCTGTGCGCGGATGCTTGCAAGCAACTCGTGAATGGTCGCCGCCTCGTCGCGCACAGGAACGACCAGAGAGATTTGCGGTCGTGCGCCCCGTGTTGTTTTCGACTCGCTCATTGCGCCTCGATGCTTACTTCCCGACATGATGCCGCCACAGATTGCTGCGCCGAAGCTCTGAGCTGACGAACAGCAAAATATGCGAGGCACGCCGCCTCAGACAGATTACTTTCGAGTTGTTCAGGGGTTAGGGCTGCGACGGGCATGCTTCACACGGCGAAATTTGCGGGCGAGGATAGTAGCGGCGCACACGGCCCGCGCTCTGTTAAGGCCGCAATTCAGAAAATTATTTGCGCGGTCGTCGCTAAGCTCGTTCGACAAAGGCTCTAATCACGTCGTCGCGCTCCTCGACGATATAGGCCGGGTTGATCGCCTTGATGCTCTCGACGACCTGCTCTTTAGCCGGTGCATTCGGCGTACCGAGAAAAAGGCGCGCATCGTCAACAAGGATGACGTGTTCTTTGACGGCGTGTTGGCGGATGTGTTCGAGTTCTTTGATGATTGGATAATCGAGAAGCCCCTGCGCCGTGATGCCGCCGGAGAAGTGACCGTCGAGCCAGAAGAGAGCAGGCTCGCTGATTTTCGACAAAATTTCCGGCATCACGTCGGCGCTGTCGCCTTCGATGATGTGGACGTTTTTGTCAGCAGCAAACTTCACACGCGCCTGCTCGCATAACTCGCGGCTCAGTTCGACCGAATAGACCTCTTTGAAAGAGGACTTGACGGCTTCGACCATCTCGCCGAGATAGGTGCCGGTCTCGACAAAGACGTTGAGACCAAAGCGGCGCTGATAATGTTTGATGGCGCGTTGCTTGACGACGTGCGGCGGCGGCGCGGGCCGTCCGCGTAATTGCCACTCTACAATGTGACGCAGATGTCTGATGGATTGCATCTTCTAAAATCGGGCGTTCCGGCGAGACAGAGATAAGACAATGAGAGCCGCACAGACAGATCCGTCTCAACTTTTGTTCGCCGTCAGTCCCGAACTCCTTTCGCCGTTTGACTGTGTGGCCGCGCCCGCCGCAAGACGGCGCAAGCACCCCCAGAAGGGGCGCGCGACGAGGCTTTCCGGATGCGTGGCGAGCGCGCGCACAAGCCAGCGCGCGCCCTCGCGTCGATCTCCCGTCTCGCTCGCCGCAAATGATCGACGCAGGTAACGCGTCGCGCGACACCAGCGACGGTCCGAGCCCTGCAAACGTCCCTCATATAGTTCGGCGCTGCGATCAAACTCTTCATCAAAGGCGCGACTCTCGGCGACCGTCTTGCTCTCAGAGTGCAGGCGATATCCGGCGAGCGTGCGCGGCAGATGCTCGCAGACGCGTCCGTCCAAAAGCAAGCGCACATACAAGTCGTGATCGAAGTCGTAGCGCCACTGCTCGTCGAAACCTTCGCCGAGCAGATTGCGTCGCCAGAACATGCCCGGCTGCGGAGCTTTATAGGCCCACGAAAGAGCATGCGCCGCCGTGCGCGGGACGACGGCAGCGATGGTCTTTGTCTCGTAGCCCTCGCCAAACATAACGGTGTCGCCGCACAGCCACTCACACTCGGGGTGCGTCTCGAAATAGTCTGCAACCGATGCAAATGCTCCCGGCAGATAAACATCGTCGCTGTTGATAAAGGCGAAGAGGTCGCCCGTTGCGCGCGCCAGCCCCTTGTTGATGGCGTGCACCTGCCCCCGGTCGCCCGCGCTTTCCCAAAAGGCAAGGCGGTGCTCGTAACGACGTATGATCTCGACGCTTTGATCCGTGCTGCCGCCGTCTACGATGATGTATTCGAGCGGCTCATAGTTCTGTTCGAGCACGGAGCGAATCGTCGCTTCGAGATATCTCGCCTGATTAAAAGAAGGCGTGACGATGCTCAGTTTCGGGCGCATTTGAGTCGGTTAAATTAGCACCGCGCGAACGCGGCGGGCAAACAGCGAGTCGGCACTGCTGCGGTCAGGCGCAAACTTCTTTTAGTCGAGCGCAAATTCTCTGCGCCAGTTTGCCTGCTCTTTGAACGGGGGCTGGTCGCGTTTGTCTAGGATGAAGTTTTCCAATACGAGTGCGTCCATCTCCGTGCGCATAAAACAGCGATAGCTGTCTTCGGGCGTGCAGACGATTGGCTCGCCGCGCACGTTAAAGGATGTATTGACGACGACCGGACAACCCGTCTTTTGACGAAAGGCTTCGATGATCTCCCAATAAAGCGGATTGGTCTCGCGCCGCACGGTTTGGATGCGCGCCGAATAATCGACGTGCGTGACGGCGGGAATCGACGAGCGCGCGATCTTGAGCTTTTCGATGCCGAAAAGTTTCTCCTCATCGGCCGTCATCGCTCGGCGCTGCTCATCTTTCACATCGGCGACGATCATCATGTAAGGGCTGTCCGTGTGAAGGTCAAACCAATCCGAGACATTTTCTCTGAGCACCGAAGGCGCAAATGGTCGAAACGATTCGCGATATTTGATCTTTAGATTCATTACCGATTGCATGCGCGGCGAGCGCGCATCGCCGATGATGCTGCGGCAGCCCAAAGCGCGCGGGCCAAACTCCATCCGGCCTTGATGAAGACCGACGACCTTTTCATCCGACAGAATCTCGGCGACCGCCGCAGGCAGCTCGGCGCGCGTATATTTTTTGTAAGGGAGGCTGTGCGATTTGAGAAACGATTCGATCTCTTCTTCCGTCTGGCGCGGGCCGAGATAAGAACCCTTCATGCCGTCGGCGTAGGGCGTAATGTCTCCATTGACGGCGCTCTTTGGTGAGCGCCACGCTCCCGTGCTCTCAGCGC
>CBDUCU010000562.1:0-2884 GCA_965365725.1 uncultured bacterium
AAGACGCGCCTTTTCGTCCGCAAATCAAAAGCCGAGCGTGCGCGCCGGGAGCTACAAGAAGTCTTTCGCATCAACCGCGAGGGCGTGAAGTTTTTTGAAGATTACTTTGCGCACAAATTTCCGTTCCCAAAATATGATCTGGTCGTCATTCCTGAATTTCCCTTTAACGGCATGGAGCACGCGGGCGCGACATTCCTGCGCGAAGAGGGCGTGCTTTTTCCTTCCGACCCGACTTCGACCGATCTGGCCGTGCGCGCCGAGTTGATCCTGCACGAAGCGGCGCATCAATGGTTCGGCGACCTCGTCACGATGCGCTGGTTCGACGACCTCTGGCTCAAAGAGGGCTTTGCCACTTTCATGGCTTACAAGGCCGCCGAGCGTGTAATGCCCCGCATTGATGCGTGGAAAATCTTTCACCTGCGAACAAAGCCGCTCGCATATCTGACAGACGTGACGAAGGGCACGACTCCCATCTGGCAGGAGATTGCGAATCTCTCGGCAGCAAAATCTGCTTACGGCAATATCGTCTATCGCAAAGCCCCTTCGATTCTCAGACAGGCCGAATTTTATCTCGGCGCGGACAAGTTTCAGCGCGCCGTGCGAACGCTTGTTCAAGAGCACGCTTACGCCAATGCAGAGTGGGCCGATCTCGTACGCTCATTCGAGCGCGCGTCCGGTCGCAAGCTCGAACGTTGGGCCGATGCGTGGGTCAAGCGTCGCGGCATGGCCGATGTGCGCGTGCGCTGGAGCGCAAACAGACGCGGGTTGATAAATAGTTTTACCATCGAGCAGCGCGACGCGCTCGGAGAGGGCGGTCTGTGGCCGATGCGCGTCAAAATCGTTCTTGTCCCCGACGCGTCTGCCAACAGACGACGTGCAATCAATCCGCCGCCCACTGTTTTGACGGTCGAACTCAAAGGTCGAGCCGGGTTGCAGAATATTCCCGCAGCTATCGGCAAGCCTCGCCCCGCTTTTGTCTTCGCCAACTATGAAGACTTTGGCTACGGACGATTTTTTCTCGACGAAGAAAGCCGTCGCAAAGTTCTTAAAGGCGTGCGCCATGCGGGAGACGATTTTACGCGCGCGCTTCTGTGGGGCGCGCTTTGGGAGAGCGTGCGCGAGACGGAGGTTTCGCCGCTCGATTACATCGACTTGGCCATCCGCGACATGCCTGAGGAAAAGGACGATGCTGTCGTTCAAGCGATCTTAGCGCGCGTGCAGACGGCTTTTACGCGCTATCTCTCAGACGCGCAGCAGAAACAGATTGCGCCGCGTCTCGAAGAAGCGCTTCTTCAAGCGTCGCTTCATGCGGAGACCGCGCCCCTGCGGATCACATACTTTCGCGCTTATCGCGACATCGCATCTACGCAGGAGGCGCGCGACAACCTCGTCAAAATCCTGAACGGCGAGATAAAGATCGAAGGCATGACGCTGCGCGCGCGCGACCGCTTCGACATCATCCGCGCGCTCACCGGACAGGCTGACGCACGCGCCGCCACGCTTCTTAAAAAGGAGTCTGAAGAAGACAAATCAGATGACGCGCGCCGCTACGCTTTTGCTGCTGCCGTAGCCGCGCCCGATGCGAAAGTCAAGACCGAATACTTCGCGCGCTTTACTAGCGACGCAGAGCTTTCAGAGAGCTGGATTGAAGCGGCCTTCGGCCCGTTCAACTCGCCCGCACAATCGCGCCTCACGCTTGCGTTTCTTGAGCCAGCGCTCAAAGAGCTTCCCAACCTCAAACGCACGCGTAAAATCTTTTTCGTCAACGGCTGGCTTGCAGCCTTCGTCGGCGGACAGTGCAGCCCGCAGGCGGCAAGCGTCGTGCAAGAGTTTCTAAGTCGTCAATCAAATCTCGACCGCGATTTGCGCCTCAAAATCCTCGAAGCCTCAGACGGTCTCGAACGCTGCGTCCGCATCCGCGCGAAATACGCGGGCGATCAAGCGAACGCAAACCGTCGAGCCCCGTGATAAACTTCGCCTTCAATGCCCCTCAATCGCCGGGGGATAGGGCTATGGCAACTGAAATCCTGGAACTATCGAGCGCGCCCGAACATCTCACGCGTCGCCGCTCTTAAATCGAAGAGTTTTGGTCCGGTGGGTGAATCTGAGAAAAGGACTTTTTGTTTCGCGCTAAAAGTTAATGGTTGATTCGACCTGGTTCTTAGTCATTGCCGTCCTCGCCATCGTGGCGCAGAGCTTTCTGCTTTTCCTTGCGCTTTTTGAACCCGGCCTTGATTACAAAATCTCCGGGCCTGCGCCAGCCCCGCTCGACTCCGAACACTTTCTGCGCATACTCGAAGCGCTCACCGACTCGAAGGTCAACACCTGCACGAGCATCGAGGTGCTGACAAACGGCGAAATCTATTTCGACGCAGAACTGCAGGCGCTGCGCGCCGCCACGCGCAGCATCAATCTCGAAGCCTACATCTTTCAAAAGGGCGAGGTCACGCACCGCTTTCTTGAAGTCCTGACGGAGCGTGCGCGCGCCGGAGTTGAAGTGCGCCTCGTTTTGGATGCAATCGGCAGCTTTACGTCCTGGGACAGTTATTTCAAAGAGCTGACTGAAGCGGGCGGGCGCGTCGCGTGGTATCACCCTTTGCGCTGGCACACGATTGCGCGCTTTAACAATCGCACGCACCGCGAGCTAATCATCGTTGACGGGCAGGTCGGCTTTATCGGCGGCTCAGGCTTTGCGGATCATTGGCTTGTCGGGCGCAAAGGTCATCCGCGCTGGCGCGATACGATGTTTCGCGTCGAGGGCGACGCGGTGGCAAGTCTGCAAGGAACTTTTGCCGAAAACTGGCTCGAAGCTTCGGGCGAAATACTTGCAGGCGGCGACTTTTTTCCGCCCTGCGAAGCGACGAGCAAAGCGTCGGCGCTTGTC
>CBDUCU010000563.1:0-2860 GCA_965365725.1 uncultured bacterium
GCTAAAACAGAAGACGACCGGAGTCGGCGCTGCTCCGGGCGGCGAGCCGCTCTTCGTCGTCAAATCGCAGACGCTAAGAGAAATTCTTCTATACATGAACGCGCATTCGAGCAATTTCGTAGCCGAACGTCTGGGTGCGATGGTCGGCGGCCCGGAAGGTCTCAAAAGATTTCTTGTTGAAGACCTGCATCTGCCTGCCGAACAGGTTGTGATTCAGAGGGCTTCGGGACGCGAGCAGAATCGCATGACGGCGCGCGGCATTCTGACAGTCATCCGCAAGCTCAAAGAAGAGGCTGACAAACAGAATCTCAAGCTGGAAGAGATCATGCCTGTAGCGAGCGACGACGCGGGCACGCTCAGGCGCAGGCTCGAAGAAACGCCGCTCGAAGGAGCGACGCTCGGCAAGACCGGAACTTTGACGGCTGAAGTTGATGGAGGAATGGCGAGTCTAGCCGGAGTTGTTTATACGCAAAAGGCTGGCATGATTGTCTTCGCCATCTTCGATCAGGGTAACAAGATTGCAGAGAACCGTGAACTCGAAGACGCACTGCTGGCGCAGGTCGTCGCCATGCATGATACGCCGCAGCAGATACAAAAATCAGAAGAGCGCCGCCGACTTCTTCCACCGTCGAGCCTTGTCGTCGAACCCGAAGCGCTTGCCGGTCTCGCCGTCGAAAATGAAAAGGAATCGAAAACCAGGATCGTCGAGGATGAGCCGGAAGAGAACCTGAAAACCGCGCGAGTTCGAGAGCAGAAAAAGACTGTGAAGCAAACCTCGAAGCAAACCGAGCGACCACGAAAGACAAACGGCAAGCGGCGTAGATAACCCAGGGCGAAGCAGCCAAATTACTTTAGCTTCTGCGATTTGTTCTGCATCTCCCAAAGCAAAAGATGTTTGAGAAAAGCATTGTGCGCGGCAAAGCGTGCGATGACGAAACCTGCGAGGCCGTCGCGGAAACCGGCTTTGAGAAAATAACTTCTGAAAAAGGCTGCCGGCCCTGCCGTTGCAATCTGCAAAGCGCTTGTTTGCCTGCCCGCATCGAACATCTTACGTGCAGAGAGCGGAGCATATCGCTCGCCGATCATTCGTTCGTGATGCGAAGCGTCGCGCACGCTGAAGTGAAGAATGTCGCCGCGAATAGTTTCAACGCGCGCGCCCTCATGCATCTTTACCGACTCATGTACGTGCGCCCCTTGCCAATGCCCGCGCGATCTTTTGTATAAACGCAACTGATAATCCGGATACCAGCCGCCGCCGCGTATCCATCGATTCATGTAAAAAGACCTGCGCGGGACGAGATAGCCGTCTGCAAGCTTTGAGCCGGATTTGTAAAGCAAATCCTCAACGGTTGCGCGCAGCTCGTCAGAGACGCGCTCGTCTGCATCGAGGCTAAAAATCCAATCATTCGTTGCAGCGTCGGCGGCAAACTGCTTTTGCTCGGCAAAGCCCGGCCAACGACGCACGATGACGCGCGCTCCGCACGACGCAGCAATCTCGCGCGTCTCGTCTGTTGACTCAGAATCGACGACGAGAATCTCATCGGCCCATTTGACCGATTCACAGGCCGCGCGAATGTTTTCGGCCTCGTTATAAGTGATGATTGTCGCGCTGACTTTCAAAGCGCTTAGAGAATACGGAAAAAAGGCAAAAGTAAAAAGGCAAAAGGCAAAAGTTGGAAAGCATCAGATGCCTTCACTTTTGCCTTTTGCCTTTTTACTTTTGCCTTATCTTCTACCTGCCGATGGGCGAATCGATGATGACGTTGTTGGCGCGAAGCGTGGTCGAAGTGGCTCGCTGCAAATCAGCGAGCGCCTTGTTGTAGTCGGTCTCGGCGCGAAGCTCTTGGTTACGCGCATTGACAAGCGCATTTTCGCGTTGGAAGAGAAGAAAGGTCGTCGAACGTCCCACCTGATAAAGACGACGCTCGCCGGAAAGCTGAAGCTCTGCGTTCTCGCGTGCAGCCCGTGCGGCCAGTACGCGACGGCGTGCCGTCTCGACAGCCTGTGCCGCGTTGCGAACGTCAACCTCAACAATCTGCTCTTGTGATCGCGTGCTGGCGGCGAGCTGCTCGCGCTCGATGCGGACGCTGGCGAGATTGGCCTCGGCGGTACGGTTTTTGAGCGGAATCTGAATCGTGAGACCGACCACCACATCGCGCGTGTCGAGCGAGAGGACGTTTCCAAAATTACGGAAATATCCGCCGCGCTGATTTTCTCGTACATTTGACGGGACAGGATTTCCGTCTTGATCGAACACAGGAACGGGGGTGCCTGCCTGTCCGGTTGTAGTAAACGTCCCCGTTAAATCGATGCGCGGCTTGGTCTGGTTCTTGTAGTACTTGAGATCGATATCATTAACATCCTGTTCGATTCGCAATCGTCGCAATTCTGGACGATTGGAGCGCGCTTCAATAAGCGCGGATTGAAGATTGATCGGCGACTCGTCAAATTTCGGTTCGTCCGTCGGCAGAAAAGCACGATTCCATTCGGGCGCGAGCGGGTCTTTGAGAAGCAGGCTCTTCAAATTGTTTTCTGCAATCGAGACGCTCTGCGTTGCCAACAGGAGTGCTGCTTCGCGATTTGAAAGCTCGGTTTGCACTTCGGCCCGCTCAAGCGGTGCGACCGCGCCTGCTGAGCTCCGTCTCGAGCGCCAGGGCCTGCTTCTGCGTCTCGGGCAGCAGCGGTGAGCCGCCGCCCATGAGGGCATAGTTTGCGCGCGCGCTCGCCGCGCGTGTTTTCGAAATCAGCCGCGAGACAAACCAGCGGACCGGAGCAGGCGACCGGATGATGGCCGGGTCACTGAAAAGGTTCTTCAGGAAGGGTTGAACGTCATCGGGGCCGTTCGGGCCGCCGAGATTGA
>CBDUCU010000564.1:0-2857 GCA_965365725.1 uncultured bacterium
GGGCGCATCGATCGACTATCTCAACTCGATTGACCGCGTCGCCGCGCACAGACACGAACAAGAGCTTTTGACTTACGCAACCGAACGGCTCTCTGCAATCGAAGGCGTGCACATCATCGGCAACGCGCGCGAAAAAGCAAGCGTCCTTTCATTTGTCATCGACGACATACACCCGCATGACATCGGAACAGTGCTCGATTATGAAGGCATCGCTATCCGCGCCGGTCATCACTGCGCGCAGCCCGTCATGCAGCACTTCAAAGTGCCAGCGACGGCGCGCGCCTCGTTCGCCTTTTACAACACGCGCGAAGAGGTTGATCGTCTCGCCCTTGCGGTCGAAAAAGTTTTGGAGGTGCTCGGCTAAAAGTGCAAGATTTGAAAGAGCTTTACGGCGAGGTCATCACCGAGCACGGCAAGAAGCCGAGAAACTATCGAGTGATTGAAGATGCGAACCGCAGGGCAGAAGGTCACAACCCTTTGTGCGGCGATCATCTCATCCTCTACATTGATTTACATGAGGGGACGGTGCGCGACATCAGTTTTCAAGGCGACGGCTGTCGCATCTTCAAAGCGGCGGCGAGCATGATGACGCACCGGCTCAAGGGCAAAGAAAGAGATGAAGCGCGCCGTTTGGCCGCGGAGTTTCATCAGATGATCGTCGGCGAACTCGACGTTGAGCGCGAGGCGAACGAGCTCGGACATCTCAAAGCATTTTCCGGCATCAGCAATTTTCCCGTGCGCGTCAAATGCGCAAGCCTCCCCTGGCGCACGCTCGAAGCCGCGCTTGAAGGCGAAGAGATTGCTACGACTGAACACTTGGGGCCGGCAGTCGCTTTGTCCGAAGTAGATTAATCTGAAAATTGATGTGTGAAGAGTCAAAGAGGCGGCCCCGCAAGGGGTCGCCTCTTTTTGTTCGTAACCGCGTGTGTCTATAATGCCTGCACACCTTTATCGCCGGAGACCTGAAATTGAAGATCAAACGAATCGAGCTGCGCGAGATCAGACTGCCTCTTATACACTTTTTCGAGACCAGCTTCGGACGCACGACCGAGCGCCGCATCATGCTCATTCGCATCGTTGACGAAGACGGCGCAGAAGGTTGGGGCGAATGCACCGCAGGCGAAGGGCCGTTCTATTCTGAAGAATGGATTGACGGGGCTTGGGAAGTGACGCGCGGCTTTCTCGCGCCGATGACGCTCGATAAGAATGTTGAAGACGCAGGTAAGGTGTTCGGCTTGATGAAGCGCCTGCGCGGTCATCGCATGGCAAAAGCGGCGATTGAGACGGCTTGCTGGGACGCGGAGTCAAAACGTCTGGGCTTCCCCCTCTGGCGACATCTTGGCGGAGTGCAAACCGAAATTGAGTGCGGCGTTTCCATCGGCATACAGGACTCTATCGAAGCGCTTTTTGAAAAGATCGAGCGTGAATTGGCCGCCGGATACAGGCGCATCAAGATCAAGATCAAGCCGGGCTGGGACTTAAACGTCGTCGAGCGCGTGCGCGAGCGTTTTCCAGATATTCGTTTGATGGTTGATGCCAACTCGGCTTATTCGCTCGACGACGTAGGGCTTTTCAAATCGCTCGACCGCTTTAACCTGATGATGGCCGAACAACCGCTCGCTTACGACGACCGCGACGATCATGCAGAGCTTCAAAGGCAAATCGAAACGCCCGTCTGTCTCGATGAATCCGTGCGCTCACCTGAAGACGCACGTAAAGCGATTGCGTTGGGAGCGTGCCGGATCATCAACGTAAAATTGGGTCGCGTTGGCGGTCATGCGGAAGCAAAGCGCGTCGAGACAATCTGCCGCGAGCGCAGTCTTCCCATCTGGTGCGGCGGAATGTTGGAATCAGGCGTGGGACGCGCGCACAACATCGCCATGTCAACGCTCGAAGGCTTTACACTGCCCGGCGATGTCTCGGCCAGCGCGCGCTACTGGGAAGTGGACGTTATCGACCCGCCCGTGACGGTTTCTCAAAACGGCACAATCACACCGCCCGCCAAACCCGGCATCGGTTTTGATTTGAAGCTCAAACGAATCGACCAATTGACTGTGCGTTCCGAGACTTTGACGAATGCATAAAACGTCACTTAAATCTAAACAGACAATTTTGAGATACGGCGTACAAAATGCAAATTGATATGGATGAACAGGACGGAAAAGAAACGATGAAGTGTGAACGATGAATGCAGAATGAAATCAGCCTGTCTTTCATTCATCGTTTTGCTCTTATCGTTTCTGCTTCTGCCCATCCACGTTTCATTCACTTCTGTTTATGATTTAGCATCACGTTTTCTTAAACTCTTCGATGACGACTTTCAATAATCTCAAATCAGTAGAAGCCTATTTTGCAAACGCGCAGGCGAATGTAATCGAATTTGCGCGCGCGCTAGTCGAGCAGGAGTCGCCATCGGGCGATCTGGAAGGAAGCCGCGCGGTCGTCTCGTTGCTCGAAGCAAATGCGCGGACAATCCCGCTCGTCTCATCGGTTGAAAGGTTGCGTGCGACCGATGATTTCGGCGACCACTTGAGAATCCGCGCTGCAACTGAAACTACCGACCCGCGTGGGATACTCGTCATCGGTCATACGGATACGGTGCACCCGCGCAACTCTCTGGCAGAGAGACCCTGGCGCGTCGATGAAGGAAAAATCTACGGGCCGGGAATTTTCGACATGAAAGCGAGCCTTGCGGTCGCGCTCGAAGTCCTGCGCGGCATCGACTTTCTCAAGCTTGCAACTCGTCGCCCCTTGACGCTTCTCTTTACCTGTGACGAAGAGTCGGGCAGCTCTTGCGGCGGGCGTGAGCTTGTAGAAGAAGAGGCGCGCAGGGCCGAATACGTGTTTGTGCTTGAGC